>JAEWJV010000328.1 GCA_023386395.1 Bacteroidota bacterium | reverse complement strand
AGGTTGGTTACGTTGGAAAGAAAAAACTCGCCCGGTTCAATGGAAGCATTTACCAGCATAAAATTACCGTTGCCGGTATGATCTTTTGCAACCGTATGCCAGGTATTTCCAAAACAACCGGAAGTTGAACGGGTAATTGTATAAAAACCATCGTTGGGACAATCGGAAGCTATGTAAGTATACCCGGATGTGGGCACATACGATGAAGCGCTGCCGGCGCTATTTCCGAAAGTAATGTTTACGGCAGGGTCGCCAAGGCTTCCCGTGCAAACCTGGCATTGAATTATTTTAGAAGGAAAAAAATAAATGCCGGTACACAGTACGAACCTTAAAAATGAAATTTTATTCATGCGCCTGCAAACATTAGCCGTGGTTTAACGAACAGGCAATTTAACGGATATTCTCAGAAGCTGCCGGCGTTAATAAAAAATATCCTCTTAGCTGCAGGCATTATATTTTAGAAGAAATGGCATTTAGAAAGGCGTTGTTATACGGCTGCAACCAATTCCCTTTTTTTTACGATGGCTGGTTTGACAACTTTTTTCTTTTTATGCCTTCCGCGCCAGATGAGAAAGCCGGTTACGGGCAGGCTTGCCGCAATAAGGCTTGCAAAGAAGGCGATTATTTTACCCGTAATACCTAAGACTGCGCCGGTATGCACATCATAATTCATGCGCATAATTTTATCGGCAGCGCCGGCATTGGCATACCGGCCATACGGGTGGGTTACATTGATTTCCTTTAAAGAATATTGATCAAAATAAATATAATCGGCTTTCCAGTAAGTGCCCGCATCAGGGTTAGCAACGGCTTCTATAGCTGCAGAGGCATTGCCGGGAATATGCACTTCAATCACTTCGGCAGTGGGATAATCAATATTCATTTTCTGCCATACTTTATCAATTGCAGGAGCACTGGCACTTATAACAGCCTTGCCCGGTTTTTCAGAAACAGGCTCATAAAATTCCACTAATTGTTTACCGCCTGAAGTGGTCCAGTACAATGATTTGGCAAACCACTGGAAACCCCATACAAGCCCGGTAACAGCAATAAAGATGGCTATCCAGCTCACATAAAAACCCAGCACATTATGCAGGTCATAATTTTTGCGCTTAAATGTGGCATTCCATTTTACAGAAAAGCGCTGTTTACGGGCTGCTTTATTTTTCGGCCACCACAAAACAATGCCGCTTATAAGCATTACAAGAAAGATTAAAGTGGCTGTGGCCAAAATGGGCTGCCCTATGGCCGGCGGAAGCCATAAATAATAATGCCCCATCAGCACTATCCTGAAAAAGCCGGCATCTTCGTTTTTTACCTTTAAAACCTGTCCTGTGTACTGGTTGATATAAACCGTATAGTAATACTCAGGCTCCGGATTATAAAACACAACCTGTGCAGATCTGCCTTTATCGGGGTAAGAAACGCTGTGTGGCAATTTATCGGGAAGTGCAGCTACTGCAATTTGCTGCAGTTTACTGGGCGGTAAAACGGGCTGGTTGCTTTCTTCCACATAAAGATATGGCTGCGTAACCGACTTTATTTCCTGCTCAAAAGCAAGAATGCATCCCGTTAATCCCAGGAATACAATAATAAGCCCTGAAGCAAGCCCAAGCCATAAATGTAATTTTCCAATAATTTTTTTAAATGTTAATGCCATTCTTAGTTCTTTGCAAACAGCTTCTCGATTGATCGTGCCGCAAAAATGTTTTGAAAAAGCGCAAATTTTTATATTAATCAGGAAAAAACTTTACGAAATAAGGAAACTAAGACCGCGCAGTGCATTTATAATTATATTCTAACATTCAATTTAAGTTACGCATCAAACGGTTTATGCGATGCAGTAACTGCAGGTAAAAATAAAAGCCCCGCCAAATTTGCGGGGCCCATTGCACATACCCATTCTCCTAAACTAAACCGTTGCGGCCTCTTCTTCTTCCAATATTTCCAATACTGTTGCCAAGCGTATTTCACTCAGCTCTTCCTGTGCTGTACTCATAAGCTGGTCAAATACAAATTCCGGCGCTGTGGCTTTTACCTGCTTCAGCCAGTTGGCTGCATCGGCAGTGCTTATGGCACGCATCATCCATTTTGACGTTTGCTCAATGTGTTCCTGCGGTATCACAGCCATTAATTGCTGATGTATGGTCATGATTTGTTCATCGGTATAATGTTCCCACAAAACCTGGTTAAGCAGCAGTTCTTCCTTGGCCATATGTTCAAGGTTAAATACAAGAAATTCCGTAAACGATCTTGTAATAGCAGAACCGCAAAGGGCTCTTTCTTCGGGGAAGAAAGTGTTTTCGTAAATAACAATAATATTTTTTAAGCGGTTGGAGATGCGCAAATCTTCCACATGTTCTTTCTCAAAAGATGCAGCCAGTGCAGGTTCATAGGTTTCAACGGCCGGTATAATAAAACTGTCTTCATGATGTGCATGATTATCGAAAGTAAAAAGCACATCATTAATTTTTGCAAGCGCCGCCCTGGCTTCTGCATAATTTGCAAAATCTGTTTGCTGCAGCGTTAAAGCTGTATCATATAACATGGCACGGAGCGCTTTATGAATCAGGTAGAATGTGTTGTAACGTTTCATATGTTTTGTTTTGAATATTTTTTAATTGTAGATAAGTTGCTTTTGTAAAATGGACTGGCTGTTCAGGATTTTTTCTATGTGCTGTGCGCACAGCTTATGTGTATTATATTGACTGAATTCGGCGCATAGCATCTTCACATTTGCTGCATAAGTATTATCATGCAGCACCTGTTCAACACTTTCCCTTATCTGCGACGGAACAGGTGTTTCGGTACGCAGGTTAATGCCTATTTTAAAATAACCAACCCGCGCATTTATTTCATTCTTTCCTTCATGCACACCGGCAACAACCATCGGCAGCTTATTTTGAATACCGAGCATAACGCCGCCATAACCGCCATTGGTTATATACACATCGGCATAAGGCATTACATCGTTGAAAGGAATAAAGTCTTCGATAATAAAATTATCATCAGGATATTTTTTTCTTAATTCCTGCGTACCGGTTCCGCCGGTGGTTACAATAACCAGCCTGTCTGTATTTCTGAATGCTTCCAGCGTTGGCGCCAGCAGTTTTGATGTATCTTTCTCAACCGTGCCCTGTGTTACAAGAACAATTTTATCATACTCAATAATCTTGCTGTTATACCAGCGCTTTTCTTCTCTTAACGTTAAGGGCAACAAAGCACCTATGAAATGAATGTTTTTACCAAGGTCGCTACGTTTATATTCAAAGCCCGGTGTGCCGCTTTGCAGCACAATGGTGGACTTACGGATGAATACATCAAACAGGTTAATGCCTTTTGCATGAATGCCATATTTAGTAAAAAGCTGCTGCATTACCCTATCGGGTTTTGCAAATAATATTTTGCTGGCAACAAAGCGCAATAGCGCCTGTTTTCTTCTGCCAAAAAAACTATTGGATGGCGTTAAGCCCAAACCAGACGGCGGTAAATCTTTTGAAGTAGCATTCAATGGCATTACGCCCACAGCCACCACCGGAACATTTATTTTTTCTTTTATAAAAGGAATGGCGGAAAAAGCGCAATCGCATATTACCATATCAAACGGGAAGCTTTTTCTTATTTCGAGCATATCTTCATAATACTCCGGGGCGCGAAGAATGAATGCATTGATAATATCATATACCAGTTTCTTTACATTGTTCTTCAGTTTGGTACGTTCAGGAAAAGCCTCATCGAAGTTGTTATTGATAACTTCTTTGGCTTTAATAAAACGGTAATGACGAATGTTCAGTTTTCTTAATTTTTCAGTGTAGGTAACCGATGTGTACCAACGTACATCGTAGCCCAGTTTCTTTAAATAAACAGCAAGGCCTGTTAAAGGATTAAAATGCCCGTCGGCTGGAAAGTTGGCAAACAATATGCGTTTTGGCTGGTGTTCCAAAACACCTGTTGTTACAGCATTATTGATGATGCTTGTTCTCATTGCTTTGTGTTGAAGGTGTTTTTAAAAATTGACAAGGCAATGTTACTTCACCACAAAAGCGAAGTCAAGCACAGTATGTGGCAATTGTATTTTTTAAAGGAAGAATTGTTTAAAAGCAATCATAGTTTGTGGGCGGTGTTATAACAGGTGAGAATTGAGCATTGCATATTTCAATGTCTTTTAGTTAAGGTTAATTTTAAAATTGCAAATAATCAATGCTCAATATTCAATACTCATTTTGCAGGCGTTTACAATTGAACATTGATTATTGCATTATCGAGTGTTGAATATTTAAAAATTAATTAAACGACAGTAAAAGAAGAATGAAGCATTATATCATATCAACCGCCTAAAAATCAATCCACCACTTCAGCCACTTTTCCCACAGAAAAATCAGCATTAATCATAGATATGCTGCGGGTGGCAAGATTGGCGAAATTCTCAAATGCCTTACGGGAAATTACATCATCACTCATCATAACCGGTACGCCCTGGTCGCCGCCTTCCCGGATGCTCTGCACCAATGGTATCTGCCCGAGAAAAGGAAGGTCATATTCTTCGGCTAAATTTTTCCCGCCATCCTTTCCAAAAATATAATACTTATTGTTCGGTAGTTCTTCCGGCGTGAAATAAGCCATATTTTCAACCAGGCCAATGATAGGCACATTCAATTGTGCCTGTGCAAACATGGCAATACCTTTCTTGGCATCGGCCAGTGCTACGGTTTGCGGTGTTGTAACAATTACAGCGCCGGTAACAGGAACCGTTTGCATTAAGGTGAGATGAATATCGCCGGTGCCGGGCGGCATATCAATTACAAGATAATCGAGTTCGCCCCAGTCAACATCGGTTACAAATTGTTTAATGGCGCTGCTGGCCATTGGCCCGCGCCAAACCACAGCACTTTTTTCATCCACCAGCAAGCCAATACTCATAAGCTTCATGCCATAACGGTCAATCGGAACAATCATGCCTTTGCCATTCACATCCCGCATCATAGGCCGTTCGCCGCGAACGCCAAACATAATGGGTACGCTGGGCCCATAAATATCAGCATCCATCAACCCAATCTTTGCATTATGCTGGCTTAAAGCCAATGCAAGATTGGCAGCAACCGTGCTTTTGCCAACGCCGCCTTTACCGCTTACCACAGCAATAATATTTTTTACGCCGGGCAAAATTGTTTTGGGATCAATGCGGTTACTGGTTGTGTGTGAAGTAAAATTCACATTTACAATAAAGCCCTCATCTAATTGCTGAATAGCGTGAATACAATCTGTGCGCATTACTTCTTTTAACGGGCAGGCCGGCGTTGTAAGCACAATAGTAAAAGAAACAACATTATCTTTTACCGAGAGGTCTTTTACCATGTTAAGGGTTACAATATCTTTTCCCAAATCGGGTTCATTCACTTTACTTAAAGCCTTCAGAATATCATTTTCAGTCATGTTAATTTGCGTTTTTCTTTATCACAATCAGCCGCTGTAATCTTTCTATTTTAAAATATTACAGTGCATCTCATTTTTTTGTTAAAAACCATGTACGGCCCGCAAAGTTAACCCTGCTTATGGTTTATTTGTTAAGTGATCATTTTATTTGCATAAAAATTGATTGTTTTAAATTTATTGCATGAATAAACTTCTACCATATTTTCTTTTTGCAATATTGATATTCTTATCGCTGAAAGGGCATGCCCAAACCCGCAAGGATTCTGTGGTTCAGTTTTATGGTGTGGTAATGAGCGCAGACAGTTTGCGTGGCTTGGATGCAACAAGCGTTATTGTGGAAGGTACCGGCCGCGGCACTATTACCAACAGCCAGGGCGTATTTTCCATAGCCGCTTTAAAAGGAGATAAAATCCGGTTCTCCAGCACCGGGTTTAAAGATAAAACGCTTACCATTCCCGACACGCTTAAAAGCAATCAATATTATGTTATCCAGTTAATGGTGAATGATACAGCCTGGCTGCCTTCTACGATTTTAAAGCCCAGGCCAACCCGCTCTCAATTTGAAAGAGATTTTGTGAATACCGATGTACCTGCAGATGCTTTGGAAATTGCCCGCCGCAATAATGATGAAGCAACCCGCAAAGCCTTAATGCTAACCTTGCCGGTTGACGGTACAGAAGCGATGAATACCCAAATACGCCAGCAGGCGCAACGCTATTATTATTCAGGACAATTGCAGCCGCAAAACATATTCAACCCTGTTGCCTGGGCGGAGTTTATACAGGCATGGAAGCGGGGAGATTTTAAGCGAAAATAGGTGGCAATAACTGAAGCTTCAATTGAAGGCATTCTTACCTCAGCAAGCCCTTAATCTCATTCAGTTTCATCAGCGCTTCAACAGGCGTTAAACGATTGATGTCGATGTTTTCCAGCAGCTCCCTTATGGCGGCAAATGTTGTGGAGTGTTCATCAAAAATAGAAAGCTGCATTTGAGGTGTTGTAATCTTTTTAGTGTTGATGTTATGGCTTCCTTCCTGCTTCGCTTCCAGTTGTTTTAAAACATCATTGGCGCGGTCAATAAGCTGCGGCGGCATACCGGCCATTTTCGCTACATGAATACCAAAACTATGCGTGCTGCCACCCGGTGCAAGTTTTCGTAAAAAGATGATCTTGTTACCAACCTCTTTATTGGTGATATGATAATTTTTAATGCGTGGAAATTTAACTTCCAGTTCATTCAATTCATGATAATGCGTAGCGAACAATGTTTTAGGCGCACAGCCTGAATTATGCAAAAACTCGGCAATGCTCCAGGCAATGGAAATGCCATCATACGTAGATGTGCCGCGGCCGATTTCATCCAGCAATATCAAACTGCGTTGTGAAATATTATTGATGATGCTTGCCGTTTCATTCATCTCTACCATGAAAGTACTTTCACCACCGCTTAAATTATCGCTGGCGCCAACACGTGTAAAAATTTTATCAGTCAGCGGAATTTTTGCATCATCTGCCGGAACAAAACTTCCAATATGCGCAAGTAATGTGATCAATGCTGTTTGCCGCAGCAAAGCACTTTTACCACTCATGTTTGGGCCGGTAAGGATAATGATTTGCTGCGATGAAGGATCGAGCAAAATATCATTTGAAATATATTGTTCACCGGCAGATAAATTCCGCTCAATAACAGGATGGCGGCTGGCTTTCAACTCCAGTTCAGCCTCTTCATGCAGTCGCGGCTTTTTATAATTATATTGAACGGCATTTTGCGCAAAGCAGCACAGGCAGTCAAGAACAGCCAAAACACTCCCGTTATTTTGAATAGGCGCAATAAAATCCTGCAGTTCGGTTATAAGCTTATCATACAATGCTGTTTCAAGCTGCAGAATTTTATCTTCGGCACCGGTTATCTTCTCTTCATATTCTTTTAATTCAGGCGTTATATAACGTTCAGCATTAGCAAGCGTTTGCTTTCTTATCCAGGAAACAGGCACTTTGTTCTTATGCGAATTGGTTACTTCAAGATAGTAGCCAAATACATTATTAAAACCAATTTTTAAGGTTGTTATACCGGTTTGTTCTGTCTCCCTTTGCTGAATATTTATAAGGTATTGCTTACCTCCGCTGGCAATATTGCGCAATTCATCCAGTTCTTCGCTAACGCCGTTTTTTATAGCGCCGCCTTTATTTACTGCCACCGGCGGCGTTTCCGTTATTTCATTAAAAATTTTTTCAGCTATATAATTACAGGGATTAATTGCTGCGCCTAATCTTTTCAAATATTCATTATTGGTACTGCTGCATATTGTTTTTATTTGTTCAGCATGATGCAACCCTTTTGCAAGGTGCATTACATCCCTTGGGTTGATCTTTCTCCCGGGGATGCGGCTTACGAGCCTTTCAACATCGCCGCATTGTTTTATCAATTGCTGCAACTGTTTGCGCACATCTGTTTGAAGAATTAAATATTCAACAGCGCTTAATCTTTCATTTATTTTATTAATGTCTTTCAAAGGCAGCAGCAGCCAGCGTTTCAGCAGGCGTGCGCCCATGGGGCTTACTGTATTATCCAATACTTTTAATAAGCTTAACTGGTCATCGCTGCCTGTATTTAATAATTCAAGGTTACGGATGGTGAAACGGTCCATCCATAAATAATCTTCCTTTTCCAGTCTTTGAATGTTTGTAATATGCTGAAGATTGGGATGCTCCGTTTCTTTTAGGTAATGCAGCACCGCACCCGCCGCAATAACGCCGCAATGCAGGTTTTCAATTCCAAAACCTTTTAAGGAATGGGTTTGAAAATGTTTTAAAAGATTGTCTGTGGCAAAAGCTTCATCAAAAATCCACGCATCTAAAGTGTAGGTATAAAACTTCGTTCCGAATTTTTCTTTGAATGTTTTTTGATTACTGCGCTGGTAAATTACTTCTGCAGGCTTTAAAGTTTGCAGCAGTTTATCAGCATATTCCTGGTTGCCTTCCGCCACAAAAAATTCACCGGTGGATATATCAAGAAATGCAAGCCCATACACATCTTCACTGCTGAAATGAATGCCTGCCAAAAAATTATTACTGTTATGTTCAAGCAGTTTTTCATTAGTGGCAATGCCGGGCGTTACCATTTCTGTCACGCCACGTTTTACAATGCCTTTGGCAACTTTGGGGTCTTCCAACTGGTCGCAAACGGCAACGCGATAACCTGCCTTTACCAGTTTATGCAGGTATGTATCCAGCGCATGATGCGGAAAACCTGCAAGCTCACTGGCGCCGCTTGCAGCGCCATTATTTCTTTTGGTTAATGTGATGCCCAAAACCTGCGAAGTAGTAATGGCATCAGCGCCAAACGTTTCGTAAAAATCGCCTACACGAAACAGCAAAATGGCATCAGGATATTTTTGCTTGATAGCCTTATGTTGCTGCATTAATGGGGTATCGTCAGAGCCTTTAGCCATGGCGGCAAATATAATGTCAATCGTGGATGGTGAAACGTGAACGTAAACGCCAACTTATGCACATTTGGCTTATCGAATAACAGTCAAATTCCAAATTACCAATTCCCGGTTCCACTTACGGTAAAGACCATAAGTTCATCGATTGTAGGTTAATTTTCCAAGGCTTCTTAATGCATAATAGATCGTGCTTAAATGCATGCTTTGCATGATTTTGTTTTCATCAACCAACTGCATCAGCTCATCAAAACCTATTTCATATACATCAATTTCCTCATTCGGATCAAGCGACTGGCCCTTTGTTTTCCTGCCACCTGTTGCCAGGAACATGTGCATCAGGTTTGTATTGGTAGATGGGTTAGCGGAAATTTTTCCCAGCGGCTTTATTTCATCAAATTCATAGCCGGTTTCTTCAAGCAGCTCTCTTCTTATACCATCTTCGTACGATGCATCGGTGGCATCTACGCAGCCGCCGGGCAGTTCAATACATACTTCGCCCAATGCCTGGCGATATTGTTTTGTCATCAATATTTTGCCTTCCGCTGTTAAGGCAAAAGCCGTTACCCATTCCGGGAATTCAAACACGTAATAATCATTGACAATTTTGCCATCATTCCGTTCGCAAACATCTTTCCTTACGGTAAACCAGGGTGCATGCGATAAATATTCAGAAGATAAAGTTTTCCATTTCAAATGCTCATCGTTCCCTAAAATATTGCTCATATCAATTTAATTTTTGTAAAAATAGCTATCGCTATTTGTTTTATGATACCGGCAAATATCGTTGTGGCAATGTTCCTTGCAGCTTGTCCGCCGTGGCAGATCGCTACAATTCATCTGCAGTTTTTCATGGCAGCCATAACTTCAGTTCCGCAACAATTCAATAATCAACTTTAAAATAAAACCCGTGAACTTGTAAACAAGTGAACTATAAAACTGTTAAACACCAATCTTCACCAGCCCATTCTTTCCCGCAGGTTTTTAATATGCGCCACATGATGTTTACCGTGCCAGGCATACATGCCCAACAATTCCCAAAGACTTATTTTTTTTTTATGTTCCGGGTGAAAAACTGTGCGTTCCCAGGTATCATCGCTTAACCCATTAATAGTTGCATATAACCGCTGGTGTAATGCATGCAACAAGGTTAACGAGATATTTATAGGGAGAGTTTTTGTATCATTCAACTGCGCCCAGGCATCCTGGTCGTAAGGTTTTATCGCTGGATTATCTTCAGTAAGCCCAAGCCTGAAGCGCATATAGGCGTTCATGTGGCTGTCGGCAATATGGTGCACCAGCTGATGAACCGTCCACCCACCTTCCCGGTAGGGCGTTTGCAACTGTGCTTCATCCAGGTTTTGAATGGCCAGTTCTAATGCCGGCGGCAAAAACTTTATATCAAGAAGCCACTCTTCTTTTTGCTTTTGTGAAAAAGGCTGTGGTAAAAACCCGCCTGTGGGAAAGCGTATATCCATGCTCATAAAATAAAGATGATAAAAATAAAAATCCTTGCAAATAGCAGTAATATCCTGATATTTCCATCACATTTTTACAAGAGTTTTAGAAAACGTTGGCTGCAGGCTTTTCTAATTTCATTACAGATACCTATATTTGCAGCCCCAAAAGGGGAAGCAGGCCCCGTAGCTCAATTGAATAGAGCATTTGACTACGGATCAAAAGGTTTCAGGTTTGAATCCTGACGGGGTCACCACAAAAGCAAGGCACTTGGAAATTTTCAAGTGCTTTTTTATTTTGTGCCTGTCAAGACGGTTAGAAGGTAAAACGCACTTTTATTCAACAAATTCATCTTACCATCTAACAAAAATAATTCATGCTGCCCGGCCAGGAAACCCGGTTGGGGAAGATCAACCTTTAAAATACCCGGTAATATAAGGTCACTTTTAAAATACATAAATCACTGTGTAATCACGTCAAACTCAGCATACCCAACTTTATTATCCAGCTGCGTATTTTGTAAAGCCTGCAGCTTTATATATCGTGCCTTGTGCGGCGCAAACGACCTGGATTGTAACAATGGATTGTTTTTAATATTCGCAAACTCACCTTCATCAGCTTTTGTCCATTCAACACCATCCTGCGAAACAAAAAATGCATATTTTGTAATAATACCCGAAGCCCACCAGTTCTGGTCAGGCAGGTATTTAAAACCGCTCACATTTGCAGGTTTACCTAAATCAATAACCAGGTCCACCGGCATTTTCCTGCTATTGTCCTGGTACCATTGTGTGCCCGGGTTGCCATCCAGTATGTTATTGCAATTATCATCGCTAATTCCAATAATCTTCCATAATTTCCTGGCTATATCAAATCTCTCTTCTGCAACTGCACTTGCTTTCCCCGTTTTCGCATCATAGGCAATGCTCTTCACGAAAACTTTGCCATCTCCGGTTTTTATTGGCCCTGTATATTGTGCAGATTTAATTGTGGGCATGCTGCCATCTGTTGTGTAATACAGCCGTGATTCAGCATCAGCCGGTATAATAGTTATTTCACCTGAACGCCCCCTGATTAAAGTTGGCGGAGCTAATATTTGCTGCGCATTAAAAATTTCGATGTTGGAAATAAGCGGGCAACTTTTTGCATCGGTAACAGTTAAGCGCAGTTTTGTAGCCGTAACCGTTTGAAACCGAAGAATCCGTTTATATCCTATGGTAGTTTCCTTCGCCAGTTCTTTCCATGCTCCGTTTAAAAACGCTGCTACGGTGAAGGATTTTACCCGCTGGCCCAGTTTTATATATTCCTGAACCAAAAAACGATTAAAAGAAACAGGTTTTGTAAATGTCATTGTCAGCGAACCGGTGTGCACATCATCGTCAGTTGTCCAATAGGTTTCTGCGCTTCCATCAACGGCTTTGTCTGCGCCGAATTCCTTATTCTTTCCTCGAAAATCAGAAGCTTCAGCCTTCGCTCCCTGCAATAAATTTATAGCAAATGCTTTCCTCACTTCCTGCCCAAATGCTATAACTGCCTTTTCATCTTTTGGATGAATCAACCCATTTGGCATAATAGGAAAGTTTAAGAGCAAAGTGGCATTACGGCCGATTGAGTTATAATAGATGTCCATTAGCTGTGGTAATGTTTTTACCTTACTATCCTCTTTTTTATGGTAAAACCATTCCGGCCTGATGGAAGTATTCACTTCGCCCGGCACCCACTTATTGCCGTTTTCCAATCCGTGGCGAAGCATATCTTCCGGCACATCGCCGGTTGAATCTAACAAGCTCCAGTTTGTTTCGCCAACATACCCTGCTTCCGTTCCAACCCAACGAAGATCCGCTCTTTCTCCCCCATCATTCCAGATGACTATTTTAGGTTGCAATGCACGTACAAGTTTGTAAGTATTTGCCCAATCATAATAGGTTGTACGATCAATTTTACGTGTTTCATTAGCACCTCCATAATATCCTGAGCCGCCATTTGCCCCATCAAACCAAATCTCAAAAATTTCTCCGTAATTCGTCAGTAATTCCCGTAGCTGGTTGCGGAAATAAGTGATGTATTCCGGTTTTCCATAGTCTCCCCTGTTTCTATCCCATGGTGATAAATAAATGCCCAGCTTCAATCCATATTCCCTACAGGCGTCAGACATTTCACGAACAATATCACCTTTGCCTCCTTTCCAGGGACAATTCTTCACCGAGTATTCTGTATATTTTGAAGGCCATAAGCAAAAACCGCTGTGGTGCTTGGCCGTAAGAATAATGCCTTTCATTCCGGCTTCTTTGGCTATACGCGCCCATTGCCTGCAATCGAGCGAAACAGGGTTAAACATTTTAGGGTCTTCATCACCATATCCCCAGGCCATATCTGTGTAGGTATTTACAGAAAGATGTACAAAAGCATAGTACTCCATTTGCTGCCATGCCATTTGGTTTTCAGAAGGCACCGGCCCATAAGGTTTTGGAGCAGTTACCTGGCCAAATGCATAAAAATGTAAACACGTAAATAGAAGTGCCGCTGAAAATGGATTTTTAAAATTCATGTGATTGACCAATAGTGAGTTCTTAGCTTTTATTGATTTTGTCTGTCTTCGCAGTTGTTGATTTCCTTAGAAATAATTATAAATGCCTCATCCTTGTCAACACTTTTTAGAGGTCTTGAAACAGGAAACAAATTCATTTACTTTTTCTTGATTATACATATATTTTGAAGTGTTGTGATCGCCTGACCGCAACGCGCTAATTTACATTACATAATACAAACCATTCAAAAAAGCAGCTATTCAAAATCAACACTTAATGTTATATGAATTCAATTGCCGTTAGCAGAATCCAATCTTTCCCGCACCGCAATGCAATTTAAAAAGAAAGTGTCTTATGGCGAGGCCAGCGGGTTCTATCAGGGCCTTTTTATAATGCGTTCTGGTGGGTTAATTCAACGCCTGATAAACCTCTACCAATTGGTTCATTATGTTGATGCGATTTTCCGTTTTCTGCAATTTCAAAAACCACATCAGAATCTATCCATTCAGTTTATTATTTTAGAAACGCAGGCAACAATCAGCGTACCACAAGAAGTATTGCCCGGCACAGTGCCGGGC
>JAEWJV010000157.1 GCA_023386395.1 Bacteroidota bacterium | reverse complement strand
ATGTAAAGGCGCCGTTACAAGGCCTTGTATTAGCCCATCCTTTAAAGCATCGACAGCATGTTGTAAGGATATTCTTGCATACCGGCCGCCGGTTTCGTTTAACTGGCCGGCAGAAATGGGCACTTCTTCATCCCAGCAATTAAATATATTAAGCTGCTTATGGTTAATACGTGAAAAATCTTTCACAGATTGATACGAAAAATTTATTTCAGGCATTGATTTCCGGTAGAAATTTATGCTCTTATTACTCGCAAAAACCACGGGCGTACATTGATCGAGAATGCGGTTATCACTTAATGTTTTAATAATAAGCTCAATACCAATACCATTAATATCACCACTGGTAAATCCTATAAGTGGCTTTTGCTGTTCTGCGTTCATAATAAATTAATAAACATTGTTTGGGTAAAAATGAATTAATCACAATAAAGCCTGTACCAGGATTTATTCGTCATGATTTCTTTATGACAAAAGTAGTTGTATTTTAATTCTTTGCACGTAAGCAACTAATACAATCCTTTACTGGCGCGATTGTTGAATAATTATCAAATAAAAATATATGAAACAAACTATGAAAACGGCTGCTGCAAAGATGTTTTCATTATTATTTATTTTTTGCTTCATTACTTACTGTTTGTATGCACAGGAAACTTCGGAGAATCCGAAAGTTGCAGCCGCAGCAAACACCTCGCCCTGGTACGATCATACCTGGATTTGGATAGTAGGATCAGCCATATTTATTTTAATACTGGTAAGCCTGCCTGTAAAAAAATCCAAGTCAACCACATTGAAATCTAATTGAACTGTTATAGCAGGAAAATAATGGAGGTTGTGAAATGCAACCTCTTTTTTATTTGGTATCATAAGACCATTTAACCCATGTAGCGCCCCACGTAAATCCACCGCCAAATGCAGCGAGAATGAGGTTATCGCCCTTCTTTAACTGCTTCTCCCATTCCCATAAACAAAGCGGTATGGTTGCAGCAGTAGTGTTGCCATACTTCTGGATATTAATCATCACTTTTTCTCTTGACAACCCCATGCGGTTTGCAGTAGCATCAATTATTCTGAGATTAGCCTGGTGCGGTACAAGCCAGGCCACATCATCTGCGCCCAGGTTATTTTGTTTCATTATTTCTGCACTTACATCTGCCATTCCTTCTACCGCATGTTTAAATACGGCCTTGCCTTCCTGGTAAATAAAATGTTTTTTAGCCTGAACGGTTTCAATAGTGGCGGGTTCACGGGAGCCGCCGGCTTTCATATGCAGGTATTCAGCACCGTTTCCGTCACTTCTTAATATACTGTCTTTGATACCGGTTTCATCGGTGGAAGGTTCCAATAAAACAGCGCCGGCACCGTCACCAAAAATAATACAGGTAGCCCTGTCGGTGTAATCAACTATGGCGCTCATCTTATCTACGCCAACCACCAGAACTTTTTTGTAACGCCCGCTTTCAATAAACGTTGCCCCGGTTGTGAGTGAATATAAAAAGCCACTGCAGGCCGCGCTTACATCAAAACCCCATGCATTTGTTGCGCCAATTTTAGCCGCAATAATATTTGCAGTGGCGGGAAACACCATATCGGGTGTTACGGTGCCCACAATAATGCAATCAATTTCAAGAGGGTCCAGATTTTTCTTTTTGATTATTTCCTGAATGGCAGGTAAGGCAAGATCGCTGCTTCCTTTACCGGCCCCTTTCAAAATTCTTCTTTCACTAATACCTGTTCTTGTTCTTATCCATTCATCATTTGTTTCAACCATCTTTTCCAGTTCCTTATTCGTTAACCTGTACTCCGGAACATAACCGCCTACAGCAGTAATGGCTGCAGTTAATTTACTCATATTTTAAAATATTGTGTTTCAAAAGTATTGAAATTATAATTATTGACAGAGCCCGTCATTGCTTATACAGCACTTCAAACATACCCGTTTGCCTGTTTTTACGGACATTATCTGCATGAAAGCATTTTCCATTCATAGCTATATAAACACCGGGCGGCAAGGTTTGCACAAAAGCCAGCGCACTGCCAAGATTAAACAAACCATCCGAGCTGCCAAATTTATACGGGATCATTGCGCCGGTAAGCACAATCGTTTTATTTTCTATTCTTCCCGATAAAACTTTAGCTGTATCAGCCATGGTATCTGTGCCATGCGTTATAATGATCTTATCTTCTTTAGCCGTTTCGCAATGATGTGTAATCAAATCCCTGTCTTCATTGCTCATGCCAAGGCTGTCAATCATCATTAATGTTCGTATATCAACATCAATATTGCTGCGGCCAAGCTTAAGCATTTCAGGCAAATGCGAATCTTTAAAAAAAAGCTCGCCGGTAAGCTCATTGTATTCTTTATCAAATGTGCCACCGGTTATAAAAATGCGTATTGCCATAATAAAATTTAAGTTTACAAGGTCACGATTTTCTTGTTTACGGGCTGAAATTAAACCAAGCGTTTTTAACTTAACCAGCTTATTAAACAAGTGAGCTTATGAACACGTGAATGCTTGAATTTTTTTCTAATTATTTTTCCCTTTCAACATAGGTACGAAAGAAAAATAATCAAACCATTCTTCATCATAACTGCCATCAGCTTTTTTGGTAAGGCGCAACATTCGTTGTTTATCGCCTTCATTCACTGGCAACACCATTAAGCCGCCTGTTTTTAACTGCTCCACTAATTTGGGCGGGATAAAAGGCGCCGCTGCCGTAATAAGCACCTTATCAAAAGGCGCATAGGCCGGCAATCCTTCAAAGCCATCTCCGTAAAAAAATTTTATGCTGGGATACTTTGTTTTGAAGAAGAAAGATTTATTAATGTCGTACAATTTACGCTGCCGTTCTATTGTATAAACCCAGGCACCTAATTCTGCCAGCACACTTGCCTGGTAAACACTGCCGGTGCCTATTTCAAGAATTTTATCGCCACGGTGCACATTTAATAATTGTGTTTGATAAGCAACGGTATAAGGCTGGGAAATAGTTTGCTCCGCCGCTATGGGAAATGCCCTGTCTTCATAAGCAATCTTATCAAAAGCAGAATCTAAAAAAAAATGCCGCGGCACATTATACATGGCCTCCAGCACTATTTCTGATGTTATGCCTTTTGTACGTAAAGAGTCTATCAGTTTTTTCCTTAATCCTTTATGCTGGTATGTATCTTCCAGTTTTCTCATCGCTGCAAACCTAAAAAGCTTGCGCTAACTTTCAATAGATGTTGAAGGATTTATTATGATGCCTGATTATCAACATCTGCGCATTATATATCATCTGCCTTAACTTTAAGGAAAATCTACACTTATGAAGAACGCATTATTTGCAGTAATAATCATTATATGTGCTGCCTGCCTGTATGGCTGCAAATCGTCATCTAAAGCAACTCAAAATAATAACGTACCGGCAACCGGGGACAACAGTATGAACGCGCTGGACTGGGACGGAATTTACCGTGGCGTTTTACCATGTGCAGACTGCCCCGGCATAGAAACCATTATTTATTTAAACAGAAACCTTACTTATCATATTAAAACCAGGTATCTCAGCAAGCCTGATAATCTGCAGGAAGATTCAGGCAAATTCGTTTGGAACAACGCAGGCAATACCATTACGCTCCAGGGTTTAAGTGGAAGGCCTTCCAACTATTTTGTGGGTGAAAACACTTTAACGCGGTTAGATATGAACGGCAATAAAATAACCGGCGTGCTTGCTGATAAATATATTTTAAGCAAACAGCAATATGCCATTCTTGAAAAATACTGGAAGCTGGTGGAGCTGAATGGCAGACCTGTTACGGTTGACAGCACGATGAGCAAAGAACCTCACATCATATTTAAAATGGATAGCAGCCGCGTTATTGGCAATGGCGGGTGCAATAATTTTTTTGGGACATATACACTCGATGGTGCGAATAAAATAACTATTAAACAGGTTGGCAGCACATTAATAGCTTGTCCAAACAATATGCAAACAGAATCTGAATTTCTCAAAGCCCTGCAGGCGGCGGATAATTACTATATTAATGGTGATGAACTTATTTTAAACAAAGCCCGTATGGCGCCGCTGGCAAAATTTAAACCGGTTTATATGCAATAGGATTAAAAGGATTGAATTTAATATTCATACTGTACAACCTTTCCTTTCGTTCTTTCCACAGTCACCATTATAGGTTCTTTTGTTGTCTTGATGGCCTTTTGATAATATTGTTCATAATAATCTTTGGTCATTAAGTTAACCTGGTAATTGTAATCCCTGTCTTTCTTTGCATTCGCATAAAGCTTACTTATGAATACATGATCAAAATCTGTGTTAACATAGTTGCTAAGTATACCATTATCCACTTTTTTTTCATCTATCCAAACACCGTATTGTTTGGGATCTTTAAAAGCCTCAAACTGTTCTACAGTTGGGGTAATTTTTGAAAATGGTTTTGGTGGAACAAGAAAACCAACAATTTGTTTTTGTTGTTGCTCCTCATTCATTTGCTTAAAAATATCTATCAGGCTTTGCTTGTCTGTAGCGGTAATATTATAACCAAAATGCCTTAACCAATTTTTATCTACGGTTTTATATTTATTAATGATGGCAGTGTATTCATCCAGCAATTGCTGTGATACGCCTTCTTTGGTTGAACCAATTGGTTTGCCAAAAATATGGGGACGGAAAGTGTCCTGTTTCATTTGTCCACCATCTTCTATATCATCCAGCAACACATCAACAATTTCCATGTTTGCTGTGTCTTTATATTCTATATGAGCTACTGCATTTTTAGACTGTAAATCCTCCAGCTGCACATCTACAATTTTCATTTCCGTCGTTTTCTGAGCGTAAACTTTTTGGCTAAAAAAGAATGTAGCGGCCGCAATTACCAGTACTACAGTAATTTGCCTGCAAATGGAAGCTACCTTATTTGATGCTGATTTTGTAAGCATGATCAATCGTTTTTTAGTTAATGTATAATTGAAATGATTGGCGATTAAAAGGTTTCCCGTTCCCGCTGATCGGTTTAAAAGCAATAACTGGTAAGCTTTTTTATTGTTGCAATATTTTACGGCAGTTTCATCTGCAAGAAATTCATGGTTAAGTTGAATGGCTTTTTTATAGAAGTATAACACGGGATTAAACCAGACAAACACGAGCAGCGATTCAATAAATAAAACATCATACGAATGTTTTTGTTTTGCATGGGCTAGCTCATGCTGCAATATTTCATTTTCAACTTTACCATTTTCAAAATCATTCTTATTAATAAAGATATATTTAAAAAAACTGGATGGTCTTGTTTCATTGTCTGTCAGCACGAGTATGGCATGATTGTAAGATTGTTTGGTGCCCAGTTTTATAGTACGGATAACGGCTATAAGATTGTTAATAAACCTGAATAAAAGAAAACAGGTTATAATTATATATAACAACAGCAACCAGTTATAAAATTGAAAACCTTCTTTTACCAATATTTCCTGATGCGATAATGTATTGCCGGAAGAAGGTGTATTTGATGGATATACAACATTTATCACAGACATATTATCAGTATAAATTTTAAAAGTAAGCGCCGGTATTATAAATGATAATACAATAGTTGCCAGGAGATAAACCCGCTTAAATTGATGAAAGGTTTCTTTTTCCAGCAATACATAATATATCGCCAGGAACAGTGCGGCACAAAGTGCAGTTTTCAAAATGTAGATTATCATTTCTTTTTTTTAATTTGTGCATCAATGATTTTTTTCAGCTCCTGTAATTCTTCTTCGGACATGTTACCAGATGTTGTAAAAAACGAAGCAAACTGAAGGGCTGAGTTTCCGAAATAGTTTTTGATAATCCCTTTAACATGCTTTGAGAAATAATCTGATTTTTTTATCAAAGGATAATATTGCCTTGAATTACCAAAAAGCATATAACCAATAATTGCTTTATCCTGCATACGCTTCAAAAGTGTGGCAATAGTTGTTGCAGCGGGTTTAGGTTCAGGATAAGCATCAAGAATATCTTTAAAAAATACTTTTCCCTGTCGCCAGATTATTTCCATCAGTTCTTCTTCTTTCCTGGATAGTTTTATATTCTGCATCAATCGAATTATTTCTACAAATGTAGAATAAATACTTAAAAAAGAAAATTTTTATGCGTGCCCCCGAGATAAGTGCATCCAGGTTTCAGCAGGCCATATAAAGCTAAAAGTTGAAATGCGTTCTTCGAAGTATACACTTCCCATTTACCCCAAAAATTTTGTATCTTGCAGCCATCAGGTAAATAATGAAATTCCTCTCTTCCAATTTAGATCTGCTTAATCACTAACACGCCGTTTTATACGGCGCAGCCGTTTTATACCCTGTTATCATTTCATTATTCATTATTCACTACTTATCATTTACTACTTATTATGCTTACTCATACCATATCCAAAAAGGCCCGGCATTATTTACAGTTAGAAGGAGAATTTGGCGCACATAATTATCATCCTTTGCCCGTGGTTTTGGAAAAAGGCCAGGGCGTTTTTTGTGGGACGTTGAAGGAAAAAGATATTATGATTTTCTAAGCGGTTATTCTGCTGTTAACCAGGGACATTGTCATCCGCGCATTGTGAAGACATTAATTGAACAGGCCCAAAAACTCACACTCACATCCCGTGCTTTTTATAATAATCTTTTAGGCGAATATGAAAAATTCATGACTGCATTATTTGGTTATGATAAACTGCTGCCAATGAATACAGGCGTTGAAGCAGTGGAAACAGCCATTAAACTTTGCCGCCGCTGGGGCTATGAAAAAAAGGGTATTAAAGATGGTGAAGCAAAGATTATTGTTTGCGCAGATAACTTTCATGGAAGAACCACAACGGTTATTTCATTCAGCACCGACCCTTTATCCAATTCAAAGTTTGGCCCGTTTACGCCCGGTTTTGTTGTTATTCCATATAACGATATAAATGCTTTGCAAAAAGCGCTGGAAGATAAAACCGTTACAGGTTTTTTGGTTGAGCCTATACAAGGTGAGGCCGGTGTGGTTGTGCCGGATGAAGGCTATCTTTCCAAAGCCAAACAATTATGCGAAGCCTATAATGTTTTATTCATGGCCGATGAAATACAAACCGGGCTTGGCCGCACAGGAAAAATGCTGGCCTGTGATCATGAAAATGTAAAGCCGGATATTTTAATTCTTGGCAAGGCATTAAGTGGCGGAACAATTCCTGTATCTGCAGTATTGGCCAATAATGAAATCATGCTGAATATAAAGCCCGGTGAGCATGGCTCTACGTATGGCGGCAATCCGTTGGCATGCGCTGTTGCAATAGAATCAATAAAAGTATTGCAGGAAGAAAACATGATTGAAAATGCTGCAACAATGGGAACCCTGCTGCGCAATGAATTGCAGCAATTAAACTCGCCTTTTATATCCACGATTCGTGGTAAAGGTTTGCTGAATGCCATCGTAATTGAACATGCGAATAAAGAAGCAGCGTGGGAGCTTTGTCTTCAGCTTAAAGAAAATGGTTTACTGGCAAAACCCACGCATGGCGATAAAATACGTTTTGCGCCACCGCTTGTTATTTCAAAACAACAAATACTGGAATGCGTTGATATTATTGACCGCTCACTAAAAGATTGTTTAGGTTAATTAGAAAATTAATCTCGGTCTTTAGTTTTAGTTTGCCACAAATGCAAGAATGAAAACCTTGCATTTGTGGCAATAATATTTACTGCATTATAATCCTGCAAAATTTTTCAAGGAACAAAAGCTTTGTAAGCAATAAGCTTTCCGGGCGTAGAAACAGTATAGGTTTCACCAGCTAAAACAGCCACCGCTTCTCCCCTTTTTGCTGTAATATTATTACTGCCTTTAGCATTAAGAGTGCCTTCTATTATAACGATAATTTCAAGCGAAGTTGCTTCTGCTTCATAAACTTCTCCCTCACTTAATTCTATTTTACTAATGCCAAAATCAGGAATAGGACAGGGATAATTTTTTTCCCCGCTCGTAAGGTCTATACCTTTCATTACATTCGGTTCAATGCCTTCAAATATTATATGCTTTATTAATTCAGGCACATCAATATGTTTTGGCGTAAGGCCGCCGCGTAATACATTATCGCTGTTGGCCATCAGCTCCACATTTTGCCCTTCAAGATATGCATGTGGCAAACCGGCACCCTGGAACACGGCTTCACCGGGATTTGTTTTTACGATATTAAAAAAGTAAATAGAAAATATACCGCGGTCAAGATTGGAAAAATTTTCCTGCTGTTCGTACAATTTTGCAACCCACCAGCCCGCGTCAGCTTTTGTAAGCTCATTATTTCTTTTGCGGTTAATTTCCCTTTCAACAAGTGGCGTAAGCAAGGCATCAACTTCCACCTGCGGCATCAGCATCACATGTTCATATAAACCTTTATAGCCTTTGTCCATAACAAGGCTTTCAAAATTTTTAAATTCAGGCACAGTTTGCAAAACTTTCAGCAATTTATCTTCACTTAAAAAGCCATGCAGCAGCCAGAATTCACTTAAGGCAACCATTACTTCAGGCTTATGATTTTTGTCTTTATAGTTGCGGTGTGGTGCATTAATAGCAAGTCCTTTTGCTTCTTCATCACTAAACCCTTTTTGAGCAGATTCTTTTGAAGGATGCACCTGTATGCTGAGCATATCTTTTACATCAAGGATTTTAAAAAGATAAGGCAGCTCGCCAAAAGTTGTATTCACTTTTTCACCAATAATTGAATTAGCATCTTCCTGAATTAAGCTATATAAATTTTCTTCTTTTCCGTCAATGATCAATGCAGATGAGGCTGACGGATGGGCCCCCATCCAATACTCTGCAAACGGTTTGTTTTCTTTGTTTTCAATTCCCAGCCAGTGCGGAATATATGCAGTGCCGCCCCAGGCATAATGTTGAACTTTTCCTTTCAGTTTAAAAATTTTATCTTGTAGCATAATCAACCCTTAATTTTTATGTCGGGATGGAACAAAACTACCGGAAACAAAGGAGAAGACCTTGCCGCAATTTATCTTTCTGAGAAAGGTTATGAGATCATTGAACGCAACTGGCGTTTTGGTTATGCTGAAGTTGATATAATTGCTGCGATGGATGACCGTCTTCACTTTTTTGAAATAAAAACAAGAACCACTTCTAAATACGGCAAGCCTGAAGAAAGCATGAGCCATAAGAAAATGAAGATGCTGAAAATAGCGGCTGAAGAATATCAATACCGGAACCCGAAATGGAAATACCTGCAGTTTGATGTGCTGGCAATTACCATAGAATACGGCATACCAACAGAATATTTTTTAATTGAAGATGTTTACTTTTAAAAACCCTATAAAGTTCAGGTTATATAAAACAACGTTAGGAATGATTATTCTTTTTCTCTTCTTCAATTATATCGGCTTCAAGCTTTTCTTTTTTAAGTGTAACCCTTATCCGCGCATAAATACTCATATAAATATTAGCAACCCAAACTATTGAAAAGAAGGCAATAAGATAACCTTTCCAGTCAGTATATAATAACTGGAACTTTGTTATAAACAGCATTAACGCTGTTATATAATGACTAAAACAATATTCGCAGGTAAATAAATAAAAGAACTTCTTTTTCCAAAGATTTCTGCTTTCATCTTTGCACTTCACACAGTAGTTTTTTAATTCGGCAAAAATTTCTTCGTGCGTAACCGTCCATGCAATGCAGGCAACAGGTATTGCTATTATAAATAAAGCCGCTACAACTTTTCCTGTTATTATAAAATCCTGCATAAATAATTATTTATCTGTCTTTATGGGATGTGTTGTTACATTTTCAAAGGAACCCTTTTTCTCCATTTCCACGGTTTCAGTCCACACTGCATAATCATTCGGATAAATGCGCCGGCCTTTAAAATGCGCATAATTTTTTGTGAAGGCTGCGCCTCCGTATAAAATAATGGATGAATAGTACACCCACAATAAAATAAGAATGATAGAGCCGGCAGCGCCATAAGTATTACCAATATTTCTCGTGCCGAGATAAAAACCAATGGCGAATTTACCAAGCATAAAAAGTAAAGCTGTTGTTATAGCGCCGGTAAGCACATCGCGCCATTTTATTTTAGCATCGGGCAACACTTTAAAGATGATGGAGAACAGCAAGGTTATAATTAAAAAAGTAATAAAAAGATTAATGCCATACGCCAGTTTTGCTTCCAGGCCTATATTGGGAAATAAACTTATAAGATTAGGCATAAAAGCGCCTAAAAAAATATCCAGTAAGGTATTTATCAGTAATGATACCAGCAAAATAAAACTTACGCTCGCAATAATCGAAAAACTTAAAAGCCGGTTTAATAAGATTTTTATCCACCCTCTTTTTGGT
>JAEWJV010000114.1 GCA_023386395.1 Bacteroidota bacterium | reverse complement strand
TATTAATACTGTCAGGTATAGTGGCTTTTTGGTTATGGTAATGATTATTTCAGGCAAGTTCATAATTTTCTTTAGCAATTTTTATCGTCGAATAAGTTGCAAAATAGAAAATTTATGTCATTTTGTACTACATAATGATTTTTTTGTTTTATTTGGATATTATCCGGCAATGTTTGTGCATATTATAAGTGATAAAGCTTTATTCAAATAATTGCAGCACATTGCCATATTAAATTTCTTTGTTGTATTACATTTGAAAATAAACACCCTTTATTAATTTTTATGCCAGTTAAAGCATCAACAAAAGATCTTGAGAAAATAGCCCACAAAACAATGGCCGATATAGTAGAAATACGCCTGCGGGAATATTTAAAGAATAAATCGTTCAGGCCCGGAGATGCTTTACCAAAGGAAACCGAGATGGCCGAATCGTTAGGGGTTAGCAGAAACGTAGTAAGGGAGGCGCTAAGCCGTTTGCGCATGCTTGGCATGATTGAAACAAAGAGAAAACGGGGAATGATATTAACGAGCCCTGATATAATGGGATCGTTTGAACGCGTGCTTGATCCATTGTTTATTGATGAAAATACTTTGCAGGATATATTTGAACTGCGACTTGTTTTAGAGATGGGCCTTGCTGATCTTTTGTTTATACGCAAAAAGAAGGAAGATATTGATGAACTGGAGGCAATCGCCAAAAAGCAAAAGCCAACTACAGGCCAGCATGCATTTAGAATAAAAAATGAAATTGACTTTCATGGCAAACTTTACAGCATGACCAATAACCCTACCATGCAACGTTTCCAGGATATGCTGCTGCCCGTTTTTGGTTATCTTGTTTCGTTGGAAAAGGTCCCTATTGTGGGCAGTGTTTCCCATCTTGACCTTGTAAATATCTTGCGAAACGGCAGTAAAGAAGAGTTCAGAAAAGCCATGGCAAAACACCTGGAGCACCACTTTAAAAAGGTAAGAAAGAAATAATGTAGAATCCAACGCCTGCTGTAATCATTGCCAGGCAAATGTTCGGCCAGTTTTAATTAATAAATACAGCATATATCTTTTCCACCGGCAAAATTTTTTTGGAAGTTTGGATGAACTGTCTATTTTTGTTATGTAGTACATAACTACAAAAAGACAATTTATTTTTATAATTATTTAATCTGGTAAACGATGTTATTGCTTATGAAAAGAAGGTATAATCCTCCAAAGCTGCAATTGTTTTTTTTAGTTGCCGTCTTCCTGTTCCTTCAAACAAATGTGTTTTCTCAAAACATAACCGTTAAAGGCACCGTAACAGACAGCAGCGGCAATGGAATAGAAAATGTAAGTGTGCGGGTGAAAAATTCTTCTGCGGGAACCGTAACCGGTACCGGCGGATCATTTTCTATTTCGGTGCCTTCAGCAGCATCTGTGCTGTTTTTTTCGAGCGTTGGCTTCGAGGATAAAGAGGTAGTGGCCGGTACTCAATCATCTATTAGCGTAAGGCTGTCCGCAGCTAACAAGAATCTCAACGATGTTGTTATAGTTGGATATATACAGCAATCGCAGGCGAAAACAACGGCGGCAATTTCTAAAATAACAAGTGATGAACTGGAGAATCAACCCAGTCCTAACCCTATACAGGCGATGCAGGGTAAGATGCCAGGTATTTCTATTCCGGTAAACAGCGGACAACCTGGCGCCGGTGTGAGTAATATAATTATAAGAGGTGGTACTAAGCTTAATGTGTATGGTTCAGGCAATGGGAATAGCGGCGGAAATTCTGTTGGTTCATCCGATAATACAGATCCGCTTGTGGTTGTGGACGGTGTGTTCAGATCGATGGATGATATTAATCCCGATAATATTGAATCCATTCAGGTGATGAAGGATGCTGCATCAACTGCTGTTTACGGAGCCCGCGGTGCCAATGGTGTTATAGTAATAATGACAAAGGGCGGAAAGTTTAACAGCAAAATGAATATTTCATTAAACCATCGCACCACATGGGAAACACAGGCGCGTGATTATAAATACCTGAATGCTGAACAATACCTCAAGCTGGCGAGAACAACAGTACAGAATACCTATGACCTGTTAAATAAGAGCAATCTTTTATACAACGGCGGCTTCTCTGCGGGTACAAAAGAATTTACGCAGCCGGGTGAATACGGGCGTTATGTTTATACAACAGCATTATATGACAACCTTGTTGCGGTAGAAGGTCAGGATTATGTAAATAATTTACTGGCGAATGGCTGGCAAACCATAGATGATCCTATCAACCTTGGCTCTACTTTAATTTTTAAGGATAACCATTACCAGGACCTTATCTGGAACACCGGTATTTCAAACGTAGATAATGTTGCCATAAACGGTGGTGGCGAAAATGCGAATTATAATCTTTCTGTTGGCAATACTGATCAGAAGGGTGTTTTTATCGGTACGGAATATAAACGCATTGATGTGCTCGGAAATTTCGGGTTTAAAGTGTCTGACAATTTCAGGCTGAATGCTATGGTAAATTACCAGAATATCCGCCCCAACTATGTGGAAGCTTTTCAGAATGAACTTACCCGTGGCACGCGCCTTACGCCATTAATAAGAATGTATAAAGATGATGGCCTGCCTGCTTTGGGAGAATTGTATTCTGCCCGTAACAGGCTTCATACATTATACTATGATAAAACCCATGTGAAAACAGAACGTTTTGTTTCAAGGGTTGATGCAGATATCACACTTGCAAAAGGTCTTCATTATAAGCCTGCTTTTTCTTACCTGTTGCAGGATTATACCTACCGCTTTCAGCGTTTGCAAACGCCACAGAATGAAATACAACCTTCAACACAAAGGCAAAAAAATGAACGTACCAACAATACAAGGCAGGTGATGATTGACCAGATTTTGCAGTATGATCTTCATTTAAATAATATGCATAATATTACAGTGCTGGGTGGTTTCAACTTTACGCAGAACACAGGCAATACAGTAACCATAGGTTCTCAAAGAGCAACCAACGATTATATAGAAACAATCGATGAGCCGCCTACTACTGTAATTAATGGTGTAGTTGTTCCCAACGTAACAGATTTTGGTACGGGCTTAAGTGAAACCCGTTCTGCCAGCTTCTTCGGCCAGGCCAACTATGATTATAAAGGAAAATATCTTTTGTCTGCTTCCATACGTGATGACGGATTTTCCAACTTTGCGCCTGAAAACAAGTATGCAGTCTTTCCTTCTTTCTCTGCCGGATGGAATATTCATGAAGAAAATTTCTGGAAGATAAACGCCATCAACTTTTTAAAACTAAGAGGAAGCTGGGGTGCCGCAGGGTTGAATGACCTTAGCCTTACTGACACGTATGGCGGTTACTCAACCACGCAATATGCACAGGAAGCAGGTGTGTTGAGGGCTAATCTTTCTAACCCGAATCTTATATGGGAAACTACGCAAACAACAGACCTCGCTGTTGATATGGGCTTGTTTAAAAACAGGATAACGCTTACTGTTGATTATTATAACAAACTTACCAAAAATAGGCTCGCTTCAAAGCCATTACCTTCAGAAGCGCCTTTTTCTTCTATTGTTTATAACAACGGTGTTTTACAAAATAAAGGATTAGAAATTGAGCTTGGCGTAACACCTGTTAGACTAAGGGACTTTACATGGAATTTCAATTTTGCTTTTGCGCTTAACCAGCAAAAAGTATTAGAGCTGCCTGATAACGGCCGTGATAAAAACCGCCAGGGAGGTGATATTATTTACGATCCAAAATCAAAATCAGAAATCGAAGCCGGCGGTGTTGCTGAAGGAGAAAGGCCATTTGCAATTTATGCATATAAGGTGTTAGGTGTATTTTCTACAGAAGCCGAAGCTGCAGCATGGAATGAAACACATGTTGACAACCTGGCTTCGCCGCTAGGTATAACGACAGGTAAACATGCCGGTGATTTTATTTTTGATGATGTGAATGGCGATGGTGTTATTGATACAAAAGACCAGGTATTTATGGGTTACCGCACACCCAATATAACGGGTGGCATTCGAAATAGCTTTACTTATAAGAGGCTTTCGCTCAGGGTGAATATGGATTATGCAATGGGCCATCTTATTGAAAATGGCGCATTGGCAAGATCGCTGGGCCAGGGCCGTGCTTTTAATGAGGGCGCACCTGCACAGGCACTAGGAAATGATATATGGCAAAAAGAAGGAGATGTAAACAAGCATTATGCAAGATTTTCTTTTGCTGACTATGATTTTGGCCAGCGTAATTATCTGCGGAATGCTACAATGGGGGTTAACAACTCTTATGGTTCGGATGTTTCGGCCATGATTGATAAAGGAGATTTTATTGCCTTGCGCGAAATAACTATTTCATATAACCTGCCCATCAATATCATGAAAAAGATAAAATCTACAGGTTTAAATGTATTTGCAAGTGTATAT
>JAEWJV010000148.1 GCA_023386395.1 Bacteroidota bacterium | reverse complement strand
CTGGAAAACAGGTGTGTGCATGGTTGATATAAACGGTGATGGAAGGCTCGATATCTATGCCTGCCATTCAGGAATGTTGCCCAGCGCAAAAAGAACAGATGAGCTTTTTATAAATGATGGAAATGATGCTGCAGGTGTTCCGCATTTTACCGAACAAGCAGCAAAGTACGGCCTGGCTGATACAGGCTTCAGCACACAGGCTTTCTTTTTTGATTATGACCGCGATGGCAATCTTGATATGCTGTTATTGCATCACAACCCTAAAAACCTGCCGGTGTTAAATCCCGAACAAACCACTTTGCTGTTTAGCCAGCCAAATGATGCCATAGGATTGAAACTGTATAAAAATGATAATAACCATTTTACAGATGCCACGCTTGCAGCGAAACTTAACAACAGCACATTAAGTTATGGCCTGGGTGCCGGCATTGCTGATATTAACGGCGACGGATGGCCCGACATGTATATTTCCAACGATTATGGCGTTCCTGATTTTTTATATATCAACAATAAAAACGGAACATTCAGCAACGAAATTCAGGACTTCATGGGGCATATTTCTAATTTCTCCATGGGAAATGATGTTGCAGATGTTAATAATGATTGCCTGCCTGATATTATTACACTTGATATGCTGCCGGAAGAAAATCACCGGCAGAAAACTTTGTTTATGCCGGATAATTATGAAAAATTTGAGGTGCTTCTGCAATCCGGCTTTTATTATCAGTATATGCGCAATATGCTCCAGGTAAATAATGGTAATAATACTTTTAGTGAAGCAGGACAAATTGCAGGCATATCTAATACCGACTGGAGCTGGACGCCGCTGTTTGCAGACTTTGATAACGACGGATGGAAAGATTTGTTTGTTACAAACGGTTACCTGCGCGATTATACAGACCTTGATTTTATAACTTATCTCAACCAGGTGGAACAGTCCAATACAAGGTTAAACAGGGAAGATCTTTTAAATATGATCGAAAAAATGCCTGCATCCAATATTGAAAATTACCTCTTTAAAAATAATGGGCTTGTTTTCTCAAATGTCAGCAAAGCATGGGGCATAAACATACCATCTAACAGCACTGGCGCTGTTTATGCAGACCTTGATAATGATGGCGACCTTGATCTTATTGTAAACAATATAAACCTGCCTGCCTTTATTTACAGTAATACCGGAAGCAATCATTCAAACAATCATTATCTCACTGTAAAACTCAACGGGGAAAATAAAAATACTGCGGGTATTGGCGCAAAGCTTACAGCCTGGTGCAAAGGCAAAAAGCAATATATAGAGCAACAACCATCACGTGGATACCAGTCAAGCGTTTCAACTCTTTTGCACTTTGGTTTAGGGCAGGATAATAGTGTTGATTCATTGCGCATAGTTTGGCAAAGCGGTAAGCAACAGGTGCTGACAGGCGTTAAATCCAATCAAACACTAATATTAAATGAAAAAGATGCAAAGGATACCTATCATCCTGAAACACCGGCGAAAGCTTTATTTACCGAAATAAAATCTCCCATTAATTATATTGATGCAACGCCTGATATTAATGATTTTAAACGCCAGTCTTTACTCACGAACCCGCTTTCTTTTGCCAGCCCCTGCATGGCAAAAGCTGATATAAATAATGATGGCCTTGAAGATGTTTATGTTGGTGGCGGAAACGGGCAGCCGGGCGCAATATTCCTTCAGCAAAAAAACGGAACCTTCAATAAAACACTGCAACCCGCTTTTGATGCAGATAAACAAAGTACCGATGCAGATGCTGTTTTTTTTGATGCCAACAGTGATGGTTTTAATGACTTGTATGTGGCAAGTGGCGGTTACAATAATTTCACGCAGGATGATATTTTGTTACTGGACAGGTTATATATGAATGATGGCAAAGGCAATTTTATAAAAGTCACCGGCGCCCTGCCTGAAATGCGTGTAAGTAAAAGTTGTGTGCGTGTAGCCGACATGAATGGCGATGGTCATCCCGATATTTTTGCAGGCGGGAGGGTTATTCCCGGTGATTATCCTGAAACACCGCAAAGCTACCTCCTTATAAATGATGGCAAGGGGCATTTTAAAGATGAGACGGCTACGCTTGCACCTGCACTTCAAAAAATCGGGATGATAACAGATGCTGCATGGGCGGATATTAATAATGATAAAAAAAATGACCTTATTGTTGTTGGGGAATGGATGCCCGTAACTGTATTGATAAATGATAACGGGAAGCTTGTAAATAAAACAACAGATTATTTTGATAAGGAGTACAGCGGTTTATGGAATAAATTATTGGTAGGTGATTTTAATAGAGATGGCAAACAGGATATTATTATAGCCAACCAGGGTTTAAACAGCCAGCTCAAAGCAACCGATGATGAACCGGCTGAACTTTATTATAAAGATTTTGACGGCAATGGCACCATTGATCCCATACTTTCCTTTTATATACAGGGGAAAAGTTATCCTTATATGTCAAGGAATGAGTTGATAGCCCAGGTTCCTGATATGCAGAAAAAATTCACAGATTATAAAAGCTATGCCGATGCAACCATCGATGATCTTTTTACAAAAAGTGAACTCAGGAATGCCGGTAATTTAAAAGTGAATTATTTAAAAACCGTATTGTTTGAAGGCAGTGCTGATGGAAAATTTAAAGAAAAAGAACTGCCTTTACAGGCGCAGTATTCGCCGGTATTTACTATTACGGCCTTTGATTATGATAAAGACGGCAATGAAGATATTTTGCTTTGCGGCAATATAAACAATGCAAGGCTGCGGTTTGGGAAATTCGACGCCAATTATGGTATATTGCTTCACAATGATGGCAAAGGAAATTTTGAGTATGTGCCGCAATATGTTTCTGGCTTTGATATCCGGGGTGATGTGCGCAGTGCTGCCATCATCAACAATACTTTAATATTTGGTATTAATGGAAACGCGGTGAAAGCTTACAGTATGCCATAACAAAAGTTTTAAAAAGTTAACTGCAATTGATAATCTGCCCCGTTGTATGGCTTGATTTTTCAGATAATAAAAACGCTATCGTGTTAGCACTTTCTTCGTTTTGATTATTGCCGGCCAGTACAGCATTTACACGAATATTGTATTTTAATAATTCTACAGCCCATTCACGCGTTAGTGCTTTCACTCCGTCATTAACTGCCGCGTGAGCGTTATTACCGGCTTTGTTTTTTGCAGCACTTGAAATAATATTTACAATAGCGCCTCTCGAAATTTTTAACGCCGGCAATGCATGCTGCACAAGCAGGAAAGGAGGTATAAAATTGTTATGGAGCGAAGCCATAAATTGTTCATGGCTATCTGTTTCAAGGCCAATGCCGTTATTGCCACCGGCATTGTTCGCCAATCCGTAAATGCCGCCTGTATATTCAAGAATCTTTTCAATAGCAGCCTTGCAGGTTTCAGGATGGGAAAGTGTTGTGGCCATCTGCAGGTATTTACCGCCGGTTGAAGTGAAGGCCTCATTTATTTTTAAATCGCCGGCTTCATTATAAATAACTACGGGGACTGCTCCTTCTGCCGCCAGCATACTTATTAAATGTTCATCTAATCTTCCTGCTATTCCTGAAACAATAATGGTTTTATCTTTTAAATTCAAATCCATATAAAATAAACAGCTTAATCTTTAGCAACAAACTGCCAGCCCCTAAGATATTTTTTATCTGGTAATAACAATAAAAAAACCGCTGTTAAGCGGTTTTTTTATTCGATATAAACTTATGCAATTAAGGATTGCTTTCGTCATTATTATTACCATTATCAGAACCACCAAGCGTTAACGGATAACCATAAGTTCCGTCATAGCCCGGATAAATACCTTCAAGCCTTACAGTTCCGCTGGAATTACTTAATATACTTTTAAGATCATCAACGGAGTTTACGTCCTGGCCGTCAACACTTGTTATAATAAATCCTTCCTGTATGCGTGTATTCTTCAATAAGCCACTGCCTAATTTTTGCACCTGAACACCGCCGGATATATCATTCTTTTTGGCTGTTTCTTTATCCACGTTTACCAAAGTGCCGCCAAGGGCATCAAAGGCTGTGGATGTATTATTTTTTACAACTTCATAATTACCTGATTTATTTTTTAAAGTAAGTGAAACAGTGTTCTCTTTTCCACCTCTTGTATATGTGAGGTTAATTTTGTCGCCGGGTTTGTAGCGGGCTATTTGTTCCTGCAGTTCAGACCCTGAATTTACATTAACGTTATTCAGCTTTGTGATAAAATCACCTTTCTGAACGCCTGCAGATTTAGCTGCGCCGTCTGTAGCCACGCCGGTAACATAAATGCCGGAACCTTCTTTAACGCCCATTGCTTTTTTCTGCTCATCTGAGGCATTGTCGGGTATATAATTTATACCAATATAAGCCCTTTGAACTGCGCCATATTTAATAAGGTCGTTTACTGCTTTTTTTACAATATTTACGGGTATTGCATA
>JAEWJV010000045.1 GCA_023386395.1 Bacteroidota bacterium | reverse complement strand
GTTATAGGGCTTACACTTGGCGGCACAATGGCGTTTTATACTTATACTACTTACATGCAAAAGTTTTTGGTGAACACCGTTCATCTCAGTAAACAGGATGCTACACTCCTCTCCTTTTGCTCGCTTTTAATTTTTGCACTGTTGCAACCTGCATTCGGCAGTCTTTCAGACCGTATTGGCAGGCGGCCGTTGCTTATCGGCTTTGGCATTCTGGGCACTTTGTTTACAGTACCCTTGCTTACCGCATTAAGCACAACATCATCAAAATGGATGGCATTCATATTGCTTATAGCAGCACTTATAATTGTTAGCGGTTACACAAGTATTAATGCAGTGGTAAAAGCTGAATTATTTCCCGCTGAAGTGCGGGCTTTGGGAGTGGGACTGCCCTATGCATTTACGGTTGCTGTATTTGGCGGAACGGTTGAATATATTGCATTATGGTTTAAAGCAACAGGCCATGAAAATTATTTCTATTGGTATATTTCAGGCTGTGTTTTTATCTCGTTGCTGGTATATGTTTTTATGAAAGAATCCTCTCATGCATCAGCCATTAATAAAGAGGATGAAAAGTTGATGGATAACCACCTGTTTGACTGATCATTCAACCACCACTATTCCATTTGCAAGAAAGCTTATTTCTTTTTTAGGTTCAGTAATGGCAGCTATTTCTTCCTGTGATTTTTTTGCATCTTCCGCATAGTGCTGCAATTCACTTACCGGTGTGGTTTTAATGCTGGCAACCGCATCTATAACAACTGTTTTTCCTTTAATGGCAACCGGCGCAAAAAATGCGTAATCTTTCATTTTTACAAAAGCTTCGGTTGAGTCGTTCACCGCAACCTTAAGCCAGCAACCTTTTTTGGGGCAGACATCTAAAACTTTGGCTTTTATTTTCGTATTAAAAGAAGGAGTTGTTTCAAGTTTTGCCGGAATAGCAGCCACATCAATAGCATCATCTGCAGCTATTATTTCTCCATATTTATCTCCGGGATTTGCATTACCTGCCGGCGGCTGCGCCATTGCGAAAGCAGGAAAAAGAAAAGCAGCGCAAATAATGAATATTTTTTTCATGAGGTTATTTTTTGTGCTGCAAAAATAGGATTCACACGGTTATGAATCCATCATTTAACGTAATTTCATCCACTATGAAATTATTCGGCAAAAAAGAACCCCAAACGGTTGAAGTAAAGGGCCACCAGCTTGTTTGCCCTGTATGCGCAAATAAATATTTCTGGACGCGGCGTGCACAGCTTAACAGATCATCGTCCACCTTTTTCAATTTAGACTGGGCGGACAGATCAGCAACATGTTTTGTTTGTTCGGACTGTACTTATATCTTTTGGTTTTTAGGATAAGCGACAGGCGTATCAATTATCTTTAATAATCGTTATTTAAAAAAGTATTACACTCCTTATATTTATCGCCACAAACCTCACTTCATGAAATACTTTTTTACACTAAACATAATGCTGGTTTTGTTATCAGGTTGTACTCCAAAAACTGCTAAAACCATAGCCAATGAAAACGATGGCTGGATACCGCTTTTCAACGGTAAAGACATTAAAGACTGGAATGTAAAAATCCATCATCATGAATACAATGAAAATTTCGGCAACACATTTCGGGTAGAAGATGGTATGATAAAAGTGCGCTACGATCAATATAAAGATTTTAATGAGCAGTTTGGCCACCTGTATTATAAAACGCCCTTCTCTTATTTTCACCTCAAATTTGAATACCGTTTTGTGGGCCAATGGATGAAAACCGCGCCGGAATACACTTTGCTGAACAGCGGCGTTATGTTTCATTCACAGGACCCTAAAACAATGCCTAAGGAACAGGATTGGCCTATCTCTATTGAGATGCAGTTGCTGGGTGGCGTGAAAGAAGGCGAACCAAGACCTACGGGCAATATGTGTTCGCCGGGAACAGATGTAGTGTATAAGGGAAGAATTTCTCCTGATCATTGTATTAATTCAAGTTCTAAAACTTATTATGGTGATCAATGGGTGAAAGGAGAATTAATTGTGCTGGGCGATTCACTTATTACGCATATCATTAACGGCGACACGGTATTACAATATTCAAAACCGCAGATAGGCGGCGGCGTTGCCAATGGTTATGATCCTTCTCAAAAACAGGATGGAAAATTGTTAAGCAGCGGTTTCATTGCCCTGCAAAGCGAAGGTCAGGAAATTGATTTCAGAAATATCACGATAAAAGAATTACGTTAACCCCATCAACGTAAAAGGTTTGACATTACAAGCATTGTTTAAAAAAATAAAGCCTTTTGTAAAACCTTACAATAAGCTGGTTGCTGCAACGCTTGTACTTACGGCTGTAGGTTCATTTGCTGCACAGGTAAATGCATTCATATTAAAATACACCGTTGATTCCATTAATAAACTAATGGTAAATAAGCAGCCGTTGCAGGAAGGCTTTTATCTTCTTGGTATTATAAGTGCCGTATTGTTGGGCAAAGAACTTTTGTATTCATTGATACAATTCGGGCAAAAGTTTTATGGTGAAAAATTAAGGATATATATAGCGCGGGATTTTTCGCAGACCATCGTTGAAAAGATACTGTCTTATAAAATGGCCTTTTATACTTCATCAGATAACGACAGCGGCAAATTGCAAACAAGAATTGATTTGGGTATAAGCAGCTTAACAAGACTGGTTCAAAATTTCTTCATCGATATCCTGCCATTATTTGCCAATGCTATTGTGGCTTTATTCTTTATGTTTTATGCTAATTTTTATGTTGGTTTGGTAAGCTTATGCATTGTGCCTGTTTATTTTTTTGTAAGCCAGCGGCAGGCAAATAAATTAGGTGGGTTCAGGAGAAAGATGCGCCGGTACCGGGAAGTAAAAAGCAGTTCTATCATCAGCCTTATAGAATCAATTACAGTTATCAAATCTTTTATTCGTGAACCGCTGGAAGCAGAACGTCATAAAACAATTCAATATGATATGACGGAGAACCAGATGCAAACACGTAAAACGAATTTTATATTCGACAGCATTAAAAGTTTTATCGAGCAGATTGGCGTGGTTATCATTATTATTCTTACTGCTTATTTTGTATTGAATGGAAACATGACCATTGGCGCCATCATGTATCATGTTATGTTATTCGGCAACGTATCAAGCCCTATACGGCAACTGCATCGTATTTATGATGAATTGAATGATGCATTGATTTACTCTGAAGGCTTCTTTGATATCCTGGAAGCAGATAGTGAAACAGAATCAAGCGGGAATTATACTCCTGGAAAAGTGCACGGATATTTCAAACTTACCAATGTAGATTTCGAATATCCTAACGGAACAAAAGCCTTAACAAACATATCATTTGAAATACCTGCCGGCCAAACTACTGCATTGGTTGGTTTAAGCGGCGCCGGAAAAAGTACCATTATTAATTTACTGGATAAATTTTATGAACCGGCAAGCGGTGAAATATTATTGGATGATATTAATCTAACCGATTATGATACACAGGCACTAAGAAAAAACATTGGCCTTGTATTGCAGAAGAACCACATTTTTAACGGGAGCATTGCTGAGAATATTCAGTATGGAAAAACAGATGCAACACGCGAAGAAATAATTGATGCGGCAAAAAAGGCTTACATACACGGGCAGATTATGGATTTGCCGAAAGGCTATGAATCTGAAGCAAAATTATTATCGGGCGGGCAGCAGCAACGCATTGCTATCGCAAGATTATTCTTAAAAGATCCGCCCATTATTTTCCTGGATGAACCCACTGCAAGCCTTGATGCCATTGCAACAGAGCAAATAAAAAACAGCCTCGATGCCATTAAAAAAGACAGGACTGTTATCATTATATCACACAGTATTTCGCAAATTATTGACGCAGATCATATCGTTGTGTTAGAGAAAGGGCATGTGGCCGAAGTAGGTACCCACGAAGATCTTTTTGACAACAAAAGCGTTTACTATTCCATATTCACGGCCATGGCTAACAGCCTGAACATCGACAAGATTATAGGCTCACTTGACTAAATGATATTTTATTCAGCCGCTTCACTTACATAAGCGCTTACAGGCTCGCAGGTGCATATAAGGTTCCTGTCGCCATAGGTATTGTTTACCCTGGCAACAGCAGGCCAGAATTTATTTTGTGTAACATAATATAATGGGAAGGCAGCTTCTTTTCTTGTATATGCATGATTCCATTCATCTGTACAAATTACAGCCTGCGTATGTGGTGCGTTCTTTAAAGCATTATCTTTTTTATCAGCTTTACCTTCTTCAATATTTTTTATTTCATCGCGTATGCTAAGTAAAGCATCACAAAAACGGTCAAGCTCTGCCTTGTCTTCACTTTCTGTCGGCTCTATCATAATGGTGCCCGGAACAGGAAAACTTAAGGTAGGCGCATGAAAACCATAGTCCATTAAACGCTTGGCAACATCTTCGGCTTCTACTTCTGCAGATTTTTTAAACGGACGCAAATCAACAATAAATTCATGTGCGCAGGTTCCGTTTGTGCCGAGATATAAAACATCAAAAGCTTCCTGCAATCTTGCCCGCATATAGTTGGCATTTAAAATGGCATATTCGCTTGCTTTCTTTACACCATCTCTACCCAATAATCTTATGTAAGCGTAACTGATTAAAAGAATAGAGGCAGAGCCATAAGGTGCTGCACTTACACTGTTTCCCGTTGACTCTTGACCGTTGACCGGATTGCCTGGTAAAAACGGTTTCAAATGTTCTTTGCAGCAAATGGGCCCCATGCCGGGGCCGCCACCGCCATGTGGAATGGCAAATGTTTTATGCAGGTTGAGATGGCAAACATCAGCGCCAATTAAACCGGGCGCTGTTAAACCAACCTGCGCATTCATATTAGCGCCATCCATGTATACCTGTCCGCCATGGGCATGTACTATCTCTGTGATCTCTTTCACAGTTTCTTCATATACACCGTAGGTACTTGGGTAAGTGATCATAATGCCGGCAAGATTAGCTGCATGCTGTTCGGCTTTTGCTTTCAGGTCGTTTACATCAATATAACCATTCTCCAAAGCCTTTACTACCACTACTTTCATGCCCGCCATTACAGCAGAAGCAGGATTCGTACCATGTGCAGAAATAGGTATCAGCATAATATTCCTGTGTGCATCTCCCCTGCTTTCATGATAGCCTTTAATCGTAAGCAGGCCGGCATACTCACCCTGTGCGCCGCTGTTGGGCTGCAGGCTGCAGGCATCAAAGCCTGTTATCTCACTTAAATAATCTTCCAGTTCTTCAATCATTAACTGGTAACCACCCGCTTGTTCTTGTGGAGCAAATGGATGTATTTTACTCCAGTGGTTCCAGCTCAGGGGAATCATTTCTGTTGCTGCATTTAATTTCATAGTGCAGCTTCCCAAAGAGATCATAGAAGTGTTTAAAGAAAGGTCTTTATTCTCCAAAGATTTTATATAACGCATCATCTGGCTTTCGCTGCGATGCATATTAAAAACAGGATGTGTTAAGAACGGAGATGATCTCTTTGCAAAAACAGGAATATGTTCAGGTTCGATGTTTTCTTCAATGCCAAAACCAACAGGATCCGTATCGTTTTCAAAACAGTTAATGAGATCATAGAGATCATCCACCATCACGGTTTCATCCAGGGAAATGCCAATTAAATTATTATCAATATAACGGAGGTTGATCTTCTGGCGTTCCGCTTTTTCCTTTATAGCTTTTATATCATCAACCTTAACGGTTATGGTATCAAAATAGTTTTGTGATACAAGCTGAAAGCCCCTTGCTTCAACACTATCGGCTACAATTTGTGCAAGCACTGCAACACGTTTGGCAATATTTTTCAAGCCTTCAGCACCATGATATACGGCATACATCGCCGCCATATTGGCGAGCAAAGCCTGCGCCGTGCAAATATTGGATGTAGCCTTTTCACGTTTTATATGCTGCTCCCTTGTTTGCAAAGCCATACGCAATGCACGGTTACCCTCTATATCAACACTTACACCAATTATACGGCCGGGAATATTTCTTTTAAATTCATCTTTGGCTGCAAAAAAAGCTGCATGCGGGCCGCCATAACCAAGCGGCACTCCAAAACGCTGGGCAGAGCCAACAGCACAATCAGCATCAAGCTCGCCGGGGGAAGTTAATAATGTTAATGCAAGCAAATCTGTAGCCATAACAATAAAGGCATTATTGTTATGTACTTCATGAATAAATTCACGGTAATCTTCAACAGAACCCTTATCGTTTGGATACTGAACAATGGCGCCAAAGAAAGATTTATCTATTGAAGCCGTTTTATAATCACCAAATACCAGTTCAATGCCAACAGGCTTTGCCCTTGTTATTAAAACAGCTTTTGTTTGAGGAAATATCTCGTTATCAATAAAGAATTTTGCCCTTTCAATATGATCGTGGTCTCGGTTAAGCAGGTTAAAAAACATGGTCATAGCTTCCGCTGCCGCCGTGGCTTCATCCAGTAAAGAAGCATTGGCAATAGGTAGTCCTGTAAGATCGCTTACCATGGTTTGGAAGTTCAATAAACTCTCCAAACGCCCCTGCGAAATTTCGGCCTGGTAAGGTGTGTATTGGGTGTACCAGCCCGGGTTTTCAAAAACATTTCTCAATATAACCGAAGGTGTGATAGTGTCATAATAACCCTGGCCTATATAGTTTTTAAAAATTTTATTTTTAAGGGAAATGTTTTTTATATGCTGCAGGTATTCGTATTCACTCATAGCTTCAGGCAGCTTCAGCTCGTGGCTCATGCGTATGTTTGCCGGTACCGTTTTTTGTACCAATTCGCTTAAACTGCTTACGCCGATCGCTTTCAGCATTTCCTTTACTGACTCGTCATCAATGCCAAT
>JAEWJV010000021.1 GCA_023386395.1 Bacteroidota bacterium | reverse complement strand
TGCCTGTACAGAGCCGGTTACAGTAAAATTCAGCAATACCTCTGAGGCAACACAGGAATTAAGCTACCAATGGGATTTTGGCGATGGCAGTTCCCCGAGCAGTGAAAAAGATCCCCAACACACTTATTTAAGTACAGGAGATTTTACCGTAACCCTCGTGGCCTCTAATAACATTGGTTGCACAAGCACTTATGTGCAGCATATTACGATTGGAAAATCAAAGTCTGATTTTACTTATACAACAGCATGCCCCGGTGCACCAATAACTTTTACAGATTCCTCATCTTTAAAACCGCTAAGCGAAAAATGGAGCTTTGGCGATGGTGCCACAGCGGCTGGTGATACTGTAATTCATACCTTCACAAAACCAGGCGATTACAACGTAAAGCTGGTGGCTGATTTTGGCGGATGCAAAGCTTCTGTCCAAAAAACCATATCCATACAGGCTGAGCCTGAAGCTGGTTTTGATGTTGTTGGAAATGCATACAGTTGCAGTTATCCGGCAACAATCAACTTCAGCAATAAATCAAAAAACGCAAAGAATTATAAATGGATATTTGGTACCAATGCTTCCAGCGATAGCGTGAATGCATCCTACACTTACACCAAACCGGGCAAATATGCCGTTACATTAATTGCCTTTAATGCCAATGGCTGTTCAGACACCATAGTAAAACCCGGTTTTATCCAGATTGGCGCCCCGCAAATAAAAAGTATTAAAAACCTGCCCTTTAAAGGCTGTGCCCCGCAAACACTCACGTTAACGCCCGTAATTGATACCGGCTATACAATAGCATCTTACGCATGGGATTTTGGCGACGGAACCACATCAAACAAAGCAATACCCGTGCATGAATATAAGCAGGCTGGCGTTTATAATGTAAAGCTGGTTATCACATCGAAAGAAGGCTGCTCGGATACTTTATTAATGATGAATGCGGTTTCATTAAGTGTTAAGCCTGATGCGGATTTTACAGCGGTTCCCACTGATGCCTGTGCATCTAAAACTATTCAGTTTACCAATAATTCAACGGGATCTGTTTCAGAATGGATATGGGATTTTGGCGATAATTCAACATCAACCCAGCAAAATCCTTCACATAATTATGGAGATTCCGGGTATTTTGACGTAACGCTTATTACCGGCCAGTACAAATGTTATGATACAATTGTAAAAAAAGCATATATCCATATAAATCCACCGGTGGCCAGGTATGAAATTATTTATGATTGCAATAATCCTTTCAATTATAGTTTTAAAGATGGTTCAACAGCCGCACAAACATGGCGCTGGGATTTTGGTGACGGCCAGACTTCTTCCGTGCAAAACCCTTCACACACTTTTAATTCAAAGGGTACATTTAATGTAACGTTGACCGTTTCAAACGGTGCCTGCGAACACACCACTATTAGCACCGTGCGGGTGGTGGATGAACATCCTGCCGTTCAATACAATTTCGTTTCATCCAATACGTGTAAATATGATTCGCTTCGCTTTTCTGTAACCAATTATGATGCTGCCGGCATACAAAATTATCAATGGGATTTTGGCGATGGAATCAAAGTAAATAAGAACAGGAACGACAGTATTGTTTATCATTCTTATAATACTTCAGGTACTTATGCTCCTTACCTGGTTGTAACAGATGTGAATAAATGTGTTGACACCATACAAAATAATATTTCTGTAAAAGTTACCGGGCCAGCGGCGGGATTCACCAATAAAAAGGGCGATTGCCTTAATTCAACCATATCTTTTGAAGATGCTTCAACACCAGAACCCGGCAAGAGTCTTAAAACCTGGATATGGAATTACGGGGATAACACAAAACCAGACACCTTAACCGGCGGGCCTTTTAGCCATACCTATACCACAAAAGGTAATTTTAATGTTTGGCTTAAAGTGATAGATAACAATAATTGTTATGATACAGCCACTTATAATAAGCTAAGCATAACACAGCCTGTTGCAGTTTTCGGTGTAAGCGATACCATTAGTTGCTCAAATAACTCTATAAAATTCATTGATTCCAGTGAGGGCACTGCCATGCAATATTCCTGGGATTTTGGTGATGGTGCTACTTCAAAGCTTCAATCACCTTTGCACCAGTATGCCTATAATAATACCTACAATGTAAAACTTTTGGTAAAAGATAAAAATGGTTGCGCAGATTCTTTATTGAAGCCGCAATACATAACCGTTGCAGATGCTGCAGCAGGCTTCTCTTTAACCGACAGTTTTTTTGTTTGCCCTCCCGCTTTTGTTGAACCGGCTAATTCATCCAAAAGCTATAAAAATATTTTATGGGATTTTGGAGATGGCAATACATCCGGAGAAACCACGCCGCAGCATTACTATACAAGAGCAGGCGTATATCATCTTACATTAACTGTTTATGGATATGGTACGTGCATAGACACTATGACAAAAAGAATTGTTGTAAAAGGCCCGAAAGCCACTTATAACTATGCGCCGCTTACAGGCTGTGATGCCATTGCAGCCAGGTTTTCAGCCAAAGGTGAAAACGTTGCCAAATACACATGGGATTTTGGAAACGGGGAAGTACTGAATACTAAAAACACGCTGGTACAATACAGTTATATAAAGGCAGGTAAATATTTACCAAAACTTGTTATTGAAGATACAAGCGGATGCCGTGTTGCTATTATAAATAAAGACACTATTACCGTTGCTTCCGCCAATGCAAAGTTTAACACCGAACGTATGGCAGGCGTGTGTGATTCCTCTTTATTTGATTTTAAAAATGCAAGCAATGCAGCTTATGATAATATAACGGCCTATTAATGGAAATTTGGCGATGGGGATTCTGCAACGGAATCTCATCCAAAGCATTATTATAATACTGAAGGGCGTTATAATGCTTTGCTCCGCATTACTACCCGTCTTGGCTGTACATCAGAATTCAAATTACCGGTAGATATTAAGATTGATGCATCGCCCGAAATATCAGCGGTTATCCCGGCAAGCACCTGCGTAAATGACGACATTTCGCTTTCAGCAACCACTAATGCCGGTTCGCCGGCAATTAATGCGTGGCAATGGAACCTGGATGACGGAAGCCAGCTTAACACCAGTAATGCCACACATACGTATGCTGATGCCGGAACCTACAATGTCGCCGTTTCTGCCACAACCAAAGCTGGTTGTTCCGACACAGTTATTCAAAAGCTCCTTGTTGCACCGCTTCCTTCTACAGATGCGGGCAATAATGTTATTATCTGCCGCGATCAATCTGTAAACCTGCAGGCTTCCGGCGCTGATAATTATGTATGGAGATCAAGCGCCGCTCTCTCCTGCCAGGATTGTGCAGCACCCAACGCATCGCCCAGAAAGAATACAACTTTTTATGTAACGGGTATCAGCAGGTATGGCTGCAAGGCATCCGATTCTGTTGCAGTTGAAGTAAAACAACCCACTGTTATTAAAGCGAGTGCGCCGGATACGGTTTGTGCGGGCACCATTGTTAATCTAATCGCATCAGGCGCCGAAACTTATAAATGGGGGCCGGCTGATTTGGTAAAGAGCAGTACGGATTCTGTAACATCATCCACACCCACATCATCCGCAACTTTTACAGTAGTTGGTTCAGACAGCCAGGGATGTTTTTCAGATACGGCTTCCTTCTATGTGAATGTTTTTCCTATACCAACCATTCTGTTAACGGATTCTGTTATCAATCTTACCGGGGGAAACAGTTACCAGGTTAATGCCACCGGCTCTCCCGATGTAACAAAATGGTTATGGAAACCTGCCATAAATATTTCATGCACCAATTGCCCCAACCCGGTAATTAGCCCGAAACAATCAACTTTTTATACGGTGAACGCATCAAATGTTGCCGGTTGTTATACAGAAAAGATTGTAAGAGCAAACGTATTGTGCAATGGTGAAGATAACCTGTTCATTCCAAATACATTCTCTCCAAATAATGATGGTGTGAATGATTATTTCTATCCACGCGGAAAAGGTTTAATGACAATAAAGTCTATAAGAATATTTAATCGTTTGGGAACACAGGTATTTGAACGCAGCAATTTTCCTGCAAACCAGCAATCGTATGGATGGGATGGGAAATATGCAGGCAAAGCACTACAGCCAGACGTATATGTTTACATAGTTGAGATCACCTGCGAGAATGGCCAAAAGATAAGTTCGAAAGGAAATGTGACTTTGTTACGCTGATTTTTTTGAAGAGGAACTGATATAAATCTGTTTAAAATCCAATATCCAATTCTATGTATTGCAAGAATTCTTATTCTGAATGCATTATTACGGCAGTAAAAAAAATATCAATGCATGCGCTGGTATTGTATTGTTGTTGCTGCACATTAAACGCTAATGCCCCAGACCCTCATTTTTCCCAGTTTTTTGAAGCGCCTTTATTGCGCAATCCATCACTTGCCGGATTGTTTGCAGGCGATATACGCCTGCAGGCTGTTTACCGCAATCAATGGCAAAGTGTAACAACGCCTTACCAAACATCCTCGGTAAATTTTGAATATAAGCAACCGATAGGCCGCGGCAATGACTTTATTACCACCGGAGCGCAGATATTGTTTGACAAGGCCGGCGTTACAAATTTTACTACCACCAATATTTATCCTGCGCTGAATTATCACAAATCGCTTAACGACTCAAAAAGCAAATATCTTTCATTGGGCATAATGGGCGGTTATGTTCAAAGAAGGATAGACCGGAGCAAAATAACAACCAACAACCAGTTTGACGGCAATGGCTACAATCCTGCTTTAAGCGATGGGGAAACGCTTACCAAATTCAGTTACCATTACTGGGATGGAAGTATTGGTTTGTCATTCAATTCATCTATTGCAAACAGTGAAAGGGATTATTATTTTATTGGCGTGGCGTACCATCATTTCAACAGGCCAGTTAATTCTTTTTATACGAATCCACCGGTTGAATTAAACCCCAAACTTGTACTATCCGGCGGCGTACATTTTTCTGTAAATGATTATTCAGACATTATTATACAGGGTGATTATTCAAACCAGGGCAACTATAATGAGGCAATTGGCGGTTTTACATATAGCCGGAAGCTGGGCGATGATTATGAAAATCCGCTTTATCTCATTCATCTTGGTGCGTACATGCGCTGGAAAGATGCGATAATACCGGTCGTAAAACTTGATTATCTCCCTTTTTCTGTAGCAGTAAGTTATGATGTAAATATTTCGCAGCTTAAAACAGTAAGCCAATACAGGGGCGGGTTTGAAGTATCGCTTACTTATGCAGGATTCCTGGACAGGGATAACTCATCAAAAAATGCGGTATTATGCCCAAGATTCTAAAACATAACGCCGTTAAATATTAAAGAAATGCAAAATCTTAGAATAAGCTGCTAAACTGGGCAGCAATTTGGTCAATATATTTATTAACTATAATTTTATTGTAAGAATATGAATAAAATTTTTACACAGCATCCTTTGAAACGTTTAATACATTTTGCACTGGCAGCCATAGCCTGTGCCATTTTTGTTTTATATTCCAATGTAGTAAACGCTGTAAACCCGCCTGTTAGTATGAACGTTCAGGCAAAAAATGTTAAATGTTATCCCAACCCGGCCATATCTTTTATAAATTTTGAAGTGTCCCAGAAATATGTGAATAAAAATTACGCGTTGCAGGTTTTTAGTTTTACGGGTAAAAAAATGTACGAAACCGCTTTAACGGCATCTAAACTAACGCTTACATTTACAAACGATTATTACCGCGGTATTTATGTATATCAGTTAAGGGATGCCAGCGGCAAAATTGTAGAAACGGGCAAATTCCAGATAAATAAATAATCATTTAAATATTTTTCTGAAGCCTGGCTAAAGCAAGCCGGGCTTTTTTATTTTTGGTTGAATTAAAGCTACTCATCTTGAATTTACTGCAAAATATTTCGCTCAAACCATACAATACTTTTGGTATTAACGTATCAGCCCTTTTTTTTTCAGGCTTTTCTTCTATTGTCGATTTAAAAGAGCTGCTGCTTTTTCTAAAACAGAAAAACTT
>JAEWJV010000660.1 GCA_023386395.1 Bacteroidota bacterium | reverse complement strand
CATTAATGCCTTCGCCAACACGCTCTACCTGCGCATCAGGAATTTTTTGTTTTATTTCCTTTGCCTGTTTATCCATATTGCGGCCAATTAAATAACCACCTGTGCCGCCAACAGCAGCGCCGATTATTGCACCAATGGCTGTACCGTTTTTACCACCAATTACAGAGCCCGCTGCTGCGCCCACGCCGGCACCTGCACCCGCACCGATAGCTGTGCCTTTCTGCGTATTATTCATGCTTTTACACCCGGAAATTATAAGTGCAGCCATCCAGGCATATACAAATACTTTTTTCATGATTTGATTATTATTGTTAGAGTTATTTACAAATTGCTAATTGCAGCAGGTCAATGTTCTGCACATGCACGCCATAATTTTTGGCTTGTGAAATATCCGTGCAAAGCATTTGCTTGTCTGTGGCAGATATTTTTGCAGCAAGATCAGACGTGTTGCTGCCGGTGTTATATTTTTTCTGCATCATTTTCACTTCGGCTTCCACTTTTGCCTGCCAAACTTTGGCGCTGTTGCCACCATAAGTTACAGCCTGGTTATAGGCTGTTATGGCATCGCTGTACATACTTTGTGCAGCATACACATCGCCTTTCAGTATATAAAAATCCGCATTGGTATTGTCCGTTTGTATAGCAGCATCCACATTGTTCATGGCATCGCTGTACATCTTTTGTTTAAGATCAAGTTCTGCAATTTTTGCATAAATGGTAGCGCGGTCTTTTACATTCCTGTTTTTTGCTGTCATATCAATAACCTTTGCAAAATCGGCTTTTGCCTCAGCCTGCATATTCAAACCCAGCTCAGCCGCTGCCTTTTGAAACATATTATCAACACTTGTACTGCTTATTTTTAAACCGGCATTGGCGGCGTTTAGCGCTTCGCTGTATTGCTGCATGCCATTATATGCGGTTGCAAGACCAGCATAACCTTTTTCCTTGGCATCATAAGCATCACATTTTTTCAGCACTATATTAAACTTGTCAGCAGCATCGCTGTAGTTGCCGGCATCATTGTAAGCGCTGCCATCCTTAATAGCATTGTAGCAGGCGTTGGTCATTGTAACAAGGCCGCTGCGGCAATTCGTAAAAAGCAGGGAGCAAAAAGCCAGGCAAATAAAAAGGTAAATTTTTTTGGTAATCATATATAAGCTTTCCAGAATTTAGATAATCAATGTAAGCACTTTTGACTAAATCAAAATCATGCCAAATTAAAAATAATATTCATGTTTGCGGCAAAAAATAAGAGATGTATTCATCGTGATATTAAATATATACCTTGAAAACTTTCAGTCATTTTACCGGCTGCTTTTAACATTAATCCCGAAATTTGGCCGTTATGCGTGTATTTATTACGGCGGCCACAGTTGGCGAATGGATGCCATGTTTTACCAGGCTTGATAAATTATATACTGAAAAAAGCAGGCGTTTTAAAGTTTACTTTCACCAGTCGGGGGTGGGTATGCTGGCCTCAACATTCTCATTGGCAAAATTAGTGCTGGAAGAAAAACCCGATTTGTTGCTGCAGGCAGGACTGGCCGGTTGTTTTGATGCTTCTGTTGATTTAGGTAAAGTGGTAGCCGTAGAGAAGGATTTGGCCGGGGATATTGGCGTTGAAGAAAACGGCAAGTGGCGCGACTTGTTTAACATGAAGCTGGAGAGATCAAACTATCATCCTTACGAAAAGGCGACTTTGCCTAATCAGCATATTGAAAAATTTAATTTGCTTAAATTAAAAACGGTAACCGGCATCACTGTAAATGAAATCACTACCCGTAAAGAACGCATAAAGCAGCTCGTTAAAAAATTTGATCCTGTAACTGAATCGATGGAAGGTGCAGCGCTGCATTATGTGTGCCGCAGCACCGGCACGCCGTTTATGCAGATACGGGCATTGAGCAATTATGTAGGCGAAAGGGATAAAAGCAAATGGCTGATGAGGGAAGCGCTTGACAATCTTAATACGGCGCTCATAAAATACATTCACAAACTTTATAAAATGGCTTAGTCGTTATATGAAATTAACGCTTGGATTTTCACCTTGCCCCAATGACACTTTCATTTTTGATGCATTGGTAAATAAAAAAATAGATACAGGTAATCTTGATTTTGAGGTAGTGCTTGAAGATGTGCAAACGCTTAATAATTGGGCGTTGCAGCAAAAACTGGATGTAAGCAAAATAAGCTATGGCGTATTGCCGCTGATTGTAAATAATTATATTTTATTGGAAAGCGGCGGCGCATTGGGCAAAGGCGTTGGACCCTTATTGATTGCAAAATCTTCAATTGATACAAATAATTTAGATGATAAGCGCATCGCCATTCCCGGCGAAAACACAACAGCGCACATGCTTTTTTCGCTGGCATTTCCAGGCGCAAAAAATAAAGTGTTTAAGGTATTCAATCAAATTGAAGATGCAGTTTTAAACGGTGAAGTTGATGCGGGTGTAATTATTCATGAAAACCGGTTTACTTACCAGGACAAAGGCCTGCATAAACTGATTGATCTTGGCGATTACTGGGAAACAACAACACAGTTACCCATTCCGTTGGGAGGCATTGTTGCAAAAAAAAGTATAGATAAAGATGTTTTAAAACATGTGGATAGTTTAATAAAACAAAGTGTTGAATATTCTTTTAAAAACAATTATAAAATATTAAGTGATTATGTGCGGCTGTATGCACAGGAAATGAGCGAGCATGTAATGCGCCAGCATATTGATTTATACGTAAACGATTTTTCAATTGCTTTAGGCAGCAAAGGAAAAGAAGCTGTAAAGAAATTGACAGATGTATATGCCCAGCTTCACCCTGGCACTACCGCCACATTACAACATATCTAACCTTTATCTGTAACTGTATTATTGTTGCGCTTAAACCAGTAATAAAACGGCACACCGGTAAGCATTAAAGCAGCGCCGATGGCTGCTTCCCTCGGACGGCTGAATACGGTGTTTACAACCAGCACGGCGCAAAAGATTACCACAATAGCAGGCACTACGGGATAGCCCCACACTTTATAAGGCCGCGGTGCATCAGGCATTTTTTTACGCAGGATAAATACACCTAACGTTGTAGCGCCATAAAAAATAAAAACGGCAAAAATGATCATATCAGTCAATTGATCAAAAGTGCCGGACAATACCAATATGCAGGCCCAAACACCCTGCACCCATAATGAATTTACAGGCGCCTGTTTATTATTTAATTTAGAAACGCCTTTAAAAAACAATCCTTCATTTGCCATAGCAAAATAAGTACGGCAGCTTGAAAGTATAGTTGCATTGCAGCAGCCTAATGTTGTAATAACAATCAGAACAGAAATAAATAAAACCCCGTTATCGCCCCAAAAATTTCTTACTGCTTCAATGGCTGCAATCTTATTACCGGCTTTATAAATTTCATCCAGTTCAGGGATAGATAATAG
>JAEWJV010000640.1 GCA_023386395.1 Bacteroidota bacterium | reverse complement strand
GTTTCGCCCTGCATCATCATTGATACATACCAGTTACCGGCTTCGGTTAGTGCATCTTTATAAGCACCGCCGATTTCTGCATCCAGTCCATCGCCAAAACCTCTTCCCCGGCCTGCACCATAAAAGCACATATAGCCGCGCAAAAAATCTGTTTCCTGCTTATACACATTCCTGAAGTTAGGCATCATAGGCTGTGTTGGCCTTCTGCCATAATAGTATTTATCCATCGGGCCATCATAGCTTGCCGAAACAGTGCCCCGGTAATTATGAAAGGCAATATATTTTCCGAGTAATCCATTATCATTTCCAAAACCATTTGGAAAACGGTTGGATATAGAATTCAGTAAGATGAGATTTGTATTGAAACAGGCCGCGTTTACAAAAATTATTTTTGCAAAATATTCAGTGGTTTGCTTTGTATTACTATTGATAACACGCACGCCAACAGCCTTATTCAACTTATCATCATAAATAATAGAATGCACTGTTGCTTCAGGCTGAATGGTAAGATTACCTGTTTTCAATGCCCAGGGAATGGTGGAGGCATTGGAGCTGAAATAACCGCCAAACGGGCAACCGCGTTCGCACAAACTTCTGGCCTGGCACTGCGTTCGGCCCTGGTCAATATGAATCTGGTTAGGTTTTGTGAGGTGTGCGCAACGGCCCTGCACCACATTCCTGTCTTTATAAGCCGCATTTATTCTTTGCGCTATATCTTTTTCAACACAATTCATTTCCCATGCCGGAAGAAACTCGCTGTCCGGCAGGGTCTCAAGGCCATCATAATTACCGCTGATGCCTGCAAACTTTTCTACATGCGAATACCAGGGCGCAAGATCATTGTAACGAATTGGCCAGTCAACCGCATAGCCATCACGGGCCGGGCCTTCAAAATCAAACTTGCTCCAGCGTTGCGTTTGTCTTGCCCAAAGCAAAGACTTGCCGCCTACCTGGTAGCCACGGATCCAGTCGAAAGGCTTCTCCTGTATGTATGGATGCTCTTTATCCTTTACAAAAAAATGCTCTGTAGCCTCGCCAAAAGCATAGCACCTTGAAACAACAGGATTTTCCTGCGTAACCTGCAAAGGCATTTCTCCGCGGTGCGGAAATTCCCACGGCGCTTTTGTAGCCGTTGGGTAATCTTTTAAATGCACCACATTTTTACCACGTTCAAGCAATAAGGTTTTAATGCCATGATCACAAAGCTCTTTGGCAGCCCAGCCACCGCTAATGCCGCTGCCGATGACAATCGCTTCATACGTGTTTTGCTGAACACCACCGGAATTAATATTTATACTGCTGTCTTGTGGCATTTTTAACTTGAAAATTTGTGAATTTGAAAATGATTTGAGGCTGTGCATTTTTACAGTAGCACATCTTCAAATTTTCAAAATTATATGTTTTGTTTCTTTAGTTGTTCCACCGCATAATTTGCCGCCCTTGCCGTTAAAGTCATATACAAAATGCTTGGGCTCTGATTACCGGTGCTCGTCATGCAGGCGCCATCTGTTACAAAAACATTTTTGCAGGCATGAACGGCATTCCATTTATCCAAAACAGATGTTTTGGGGTCACTGCCCATCCTGCATCCACCCATTTCATGAATATCCAAACCAGGCGCTTGTTTGCTATCCCAATGTTCTATGTTTTTTACGCCTGCTTTTGAAAACATTTCTTCGGTTTGCACAAAAAAATCATTCAATAATTTTTCATCATTATCATCATATTCAACAGAAGTAATTAATAACGGAATGCCCCATTGATCTTTTTTATCAGCACTTAAACGCACATGATTTTTTTCCTTAGGAATAGTTTCGCCCTGCAGGTAAGCATATACCGTCCAGCCGCCCGGCTCCGTCATACTTTCTTTATATTCGGCACCAATTTGTTGCGGGCAATTTTCACCATTATTCCTGTCGCGGCGGGCCCCACAGTAAGTTGTATAACCGCCAACAAAATCCGTATCTATTGTATGCAGGTTGCGATAGTTGGCAATGATGGCATCTGTTGGATTACGGCCGTAATAATACGTATCTGTAAAGCCATCAATTTCTCCATTCATCCATCCGCGATAGTTATGATGGCAGATATATTTTCCCAGCAACCCGCTATCATTACCCAAACCATTTGGGAAACGGTTAGATGTAGAATTCAGCAGGATAAGATTGCTGTTTAAAGCAGAGCCGTTTACAAAAATTATTTTCGCAAAATATTCAGTGGCTTGCTTTGTATTGGTATCGATAACCCGTACGCCGCTTGCCCTTTGTTTCTGTTCATCATAAATAATTGAATGAACAACAGAGAATGGCCTTACGGTTAAATTACCTGTTTTTTCAGCCCAGGGCAAAGTAGATGAGTTGGAACTGAAATAACCGCCAAACGGGCATCCGCGCATGCATAAATTTCTTGCCTGGCATTGCCCGCGTCCCTGGTCAATATGTATTTGATCGGGATGCGTTAAATGCGCCCAGCGGGCATGCACGAGGTAACGGTTACCATAATTTTTTAAGATGCTTTCTTTTAAATGTTGCTCAACGCAATTCAGTTCAAACGGCGGAAGAAACTCGCCATCAGGCATGGCTTCCAGGCCGTCTTTACTGCCACAAACACCAATAAATTTTTCAACATGTGAATACCAGGGGGCAACATCTGCATAGCGAATGGGCCAATCCCATCCATAGCCAAAGCGTTGCGGACCGGTAAATTCAAAATCGCTCCAGCGCTGTGTGCATCTGCCCCAGGTTAAGCTTTTCCCGCCAACCTGGTAACCGCGAATCCAGTCGAAAGGCTTTTCCTGTATGTAAGGATGATCATCATCGTTTACAAAGAAATGCTGATCGTCTTCACCATAACCTGCAGCCCTTGATATTAAAGGGTTTCGCAATTGTGTTTCCCTTGTAATTGAACCACGGTGTTTTAATTCCCATGGCGCAAGATTAGCTGTTGGATAATCTTTGATATGTTTTACATCACGGCCACGTTCCAGCACCAGCGTTTTTAAACCAAGCTCGCATAATTCTTTTGCAGCCCAGCCGCCACTAATGCCACTGCCGATAACAATGGCATCGTATGTGTTTTGCTGAACACCGCCGGAGTTAATATTTATACTGCTGTCTTGTGGCATTTCAATCTGAAAATTGAACAATTGAAAATTTGAAAATGAACAACTGTGATATGCGTAGAACGCATTTTCAAATCAGCGCATCTTCAAATTTTCAAATTGGATCAGAGGTTTTGTTTCTTCAATTCGCTAACAGCATGATCGGCTGCGCGGGCTGTAAATGCCATATAAGTAAGTGATGGATTGCAACAGTTTGAGCTTACCATAAAAGCGCCATCGGTAACAAATACATTGGGTGCATCCCAAACCTGGTTCCATTTATTAAGTACTGAAGTTTTAGGATCGGCGCCCATGCGTGCCGTACCCATTTCATGAATGCCGCGGCCCGGTGTGCCATCGCCGTCCCAGCCGGAAACATTTTTAACGCCGGCAACAGTGAGCATTTCTATGGCGTCATCCTTCATGTCTTTACGCATCTTCAGTTCGTTATCTTTCAGTTCCACATCAAAGGAAAGCACATTCATTCCCCACTTATCTTTTTTAGTTTTATCGAGCGTGATCTTATTGCTGTGGTCTGGCAGCATTTCGCCAAAACCGCCCATACCCATTGTCCAGTTACCGGGTTCTGTTAATGCATCTTTATAAGCAGCGCCAATATTAAGTTCAGCGATTTCGCGGCTCCAGCCCTGGCGGCTGCCACCACCCTGGTAACCAAAGCCACGCAGGTAATCGCGTTTATCGCCAAAATAATTCCTGTAACGCGGAATATAAACACCATTCGGCCTGCGGCCATAATAGTATTTATCTTCATAGCCTTCCACTAACCCGGAAGCACCAACGCCAAGATGATGGTCCATTACATTGTGGCCTAATTCACCGCTGCTGCTGCCAAGGCCCTCAGGCCAGATATCAGTGGCAGAATTCATCAATATCCAGGCGCTGTTTAAAGCTGATGCATTGAGGAAAACGATCTTTGCTTTATACTCGTACGTTTTATTATCCTGGGCATCCAATATCTCAACACCCGTGGCGCGCTTTGTATCTTTATCGTATAAAATTTTTGTAACAATTGCCCAGGGGCGAACCGTGAGATTATTGGTTTTCATGGCAGCCGGCAGTGTAGAAGATTGTGTGCTGAAGTAGCCGCCAAACGGGCAACCCAGCCAGCATTTATTTCTGTACTGGCAATTAGTCCTGTCCTGTATAGGTTTTGTAATATTGGCGGTGCGGCCCATTATCATTGCCCTCGTGCCCTTGTAATGATCTTTTATACGCGCTGCCACATCTTTTTCAACGCAGGTCATATCCATAGGCGGCATAAACTTTCCATCAGGTAATTGGGGCAAGCCATCGGCGTTACCGCTAATACCTGCAAACTGTTCTACATAATCATACCAGGGCGCTATTTCTTTATAACGAACGGGCCAGTCGATGGCAATGCCTTCTTTGGCATTTGCTTCAAAATCCCAGTCACTCCAGCGATAACTCTGCCGGCCCCACATCAATGAGCGGCCGCCTACATGATAACCGCGAAACCAATCGAAGCGCTTGACTTCTGTATAGGGACTGTCTATATCACTTGCCCACCAGTCAAGGTTCATTTCATTAAGGGGATAATCTCTGCGCAAAGCAGGATAATCTTTTATCATCTGTTGCGTTCTGCCGCCGCGATGGGGAAATTCCCAGGGGTCTTTGTTTGTACTTTTGTAATCGGTAACGTGTTTAATATCCATGCCGCGTTCCAGCATGATGACTTTTAAACCTTTTTCAGAAAGTTCTTTGGCAGCCCAGCCACCGCTGATGCCGGAGCCGATTACAATTGCGTCATAAACATTGTCAGCCATTCTTGTTGTTTTATAATTTTAAGAAATTCGTTCAATGTTCATAGGTTCGCAAGTTTATTTTTAAGTTTAAATGTTCACGGGTTTATTAGTTTACGGGTTATAAAGCCTGTAAACAATCCAAACTTGCAAACTTTAAAACATTAAATTACACATCGCATATTTCAATTGCCTTCTTAAGTGAAGCCGCTTTATCCTTTGCAGCGGGGATAAATTCCTGGGCTACATGCCCCTTAAATCCTGTTTCCACTATGGCTTTCATAATGGCAGGATAATATAGTTCCTGCGATTCATCTATTTCATGCCTGCCCGGCACACCGCCTGTGTGGTAATGACCGAAATACTGGTGGTTGTCGCGGATGGTTCTTATAACATCGCCTTCATCAATCTGCATGTGGTAGATATCGTACAATAATTTAAAATGATCAGAGCCTATACGCTTGCATAGTTCAACGCCCCATTTATGGTTATCGCACATATAATCATGGTGGTCTACCTTGCTGTTTAATAATTCCATCTGCATGGTAACGCCATGTTTCTCAGCTAATTCCACCATAGGCTTTAAACCGGTAACGCAGTTTTTTAAACCTGTTTCATCGTCCATCCCATCGCGGCTGCCGCTAAAGCAAATTATATCGGTATAGCCGTTTTGTTTAATGAGAGGAATAGCTTCTGTGAACTGCTGTGTTAGCAAAGTATGGTTTTCCGCATGGTTCCACCCTTTCGTTAAACTGATATCGCCGTTTGTATAGCACATTGAACTGTAAATGCCATACTTCTGCAATGTTGGAAAATCTTTTGGTGAAATCAGGTCAATGGCATTAAAACCGATGCTCTTTACCAGCTTGCATAATTCTTCAACAGAAAGAAAATTATATGTCCATTGACATACGGAATGATTGATATTGCCTTTTAGCTTTAATGGTTTATTGATAGTTGATTCACTCATTTCACCTGCGAAAATTTTTGATGCGGGTATTGCAACGGAACCCGCAGCCAGGGTTTTTAAAACTGTCCTTCTGTTTGTCATTATTGATCTTCGTATGGATTTGCAATAGCAGCATTTGCAACCGGTAAAGGTTTTGCATTTCTTGAACGCATGTACACAAAAAGTATTGCAAACGCTACAATTAATATTACTGGAATAATAGAAGTGGCATTAATGATATGCGGGCCTGCCATTGATTTGGCATTGTTTAAAGCATTTGCCATGTCGGAGCCCGCAGGCGCTGCATTGTATGCCGCGAGGTCGGCACCTGATGGCAATTGCTGCGCCACCAGTTTATCATAATATCCACCCATAAAAAACATATATACAGAAACTGCGAACATGCCTGCAC
>JAEWJV010000564.1 GCA_023386395.1 Bacteroidota bacterium | reverse complement strand
GTACGTGGGCATTAGTAACTAAAAAGCCTTTGCCATCAATTAAAAAAGCTGTACCGCCGGATTTTACAATAGCGCCCTTGGGAATTTTTGTATCGGCAACTTCTTTAAGCGCATTATTGGTTTGTATTTGTGATTTTTTTATTTCCGCAATATCCCTGCTTAAACGTTCCAGTTGGGTTTTATTGGCGGCAGGTGAAAAGTACATAGCCAGTGCACTGATGAACAGCGCTGTGATACAGGCGATGGAAGCTGCAATGGCAGTTACTTTTTTATAACGGTGCCATAGCTGAACCACTTTGCCGGTAACACCTTCCGGTTCTTCACTGTTCCTGATTTCGCCGGTTACAGAAAGTTTTGAATGAATAGTATGGAGAGATTCTTTAAAATGTTTTACACCGGCATATTCATCCATCTGGTGAAGAAACAATTTATGCTCCACCACCATTTGATCTATGGCCGGGTTGCTTGTGCGCAATTCTTCAAAAAATTTTTTTTCATCCGGAAGCATGCGGCCTTCCAGGTAACGTTCTATTGAATTAAGTAAAAGTATATCTTCCATCACTCTCCTATATTATACTGGGAAAAGAATAATTTTTTCAAACGCATCAGGCATTTATATTTTTGATTTTTTGCATTATCAGCATTTGTATAGCCAAATAATAACGCAATTTTATCCATGCTCTTTTTTTCTATATAAAATGCTTCAAGCAAACTTTTGCAGGGTTCTCCCAAACTGTTTAAAGCCCTGTGCATAATACCAAGCTCAGCATCCCTCCTCTCATGAATTTCAATATCATCATCAACAACTACGGAGTCAAAATTTTCAACACCATTGGTTGTTTTACCCAATTGCTGAAGCCGTTTTAACCAAAGCCTGCGGCTTACTGAATAAATGTAAGTTTTAAGCTGACTGGTGAGTACGAACGATTCAGATTTAGCTTTTTGATAGAGCGTTATCATCGCCTCCTGAAAAATATCCTTTGCTTCGTCGTAAGTTCCGTTGTTATTAATTATAAAGGCAAGAACCATATTAAAGTTGTCTTTATATATGGTTTCCGCGGCTTTAGAATCGTTGTTTGCCAGTGCTTTTAATAATAATTGTTCGTTCGAATCGCCCTTCACGCCGTGTGTAGTTTAATACCTGATTAAAGTAAAAGTAACCCAAATATTGCTGCAAGTTTCCGGAAAAAAAATTTTAAAAACATGGGTTACCTATGTTGCATTTGGGTATTAAAACAAAAATTACATCACAAAAAACACAAACACATGAAAAAATTATTGATCGTTTTAGCCATCGGTGTTTTTGCAGCTTGTAACAGCAGCAGCACTACTGATACTTCTGCAGATACAACAACTGTAGCTCCTGATACAACTGTAACTGCACCGGATACATCTATGATGGCTCCTGCAGATACTACTTTACCTGATTCTACTCATTAATTAAATTCGTTTAAAGCTAAACAAGCGTTTCCAGAGTTGAGGTGGTATGCTTGCACCGGAATGTTTAGCCTGATCTTTTTTCATATGGCAAGCAATCGTTAGAGGCCGTTCCGTTTCCACGGAAGGGCTTTTTTCTTTTTAGGCATTAAAATATTCTGTTTAAAAATTTGATGAATAATTTCTTACTGTTACTTTTGTGCCCCAAATGCAAAAGACTATCACATATACCTTTTTCTATTTCTTTTATTTTAAAGGAATAGCCGGGTAATATGTGTACACGAATACATTTATGAATCCCGGCTACAAAAGGCCGGGATTTTTTATTATGAAACGCCCATGTAAAATTTTTCACACACAGGCGGCACATGAGACAACTGAAAAAATAAATATGCACGAATGAAACATGAAGTTTACATCCAAGGCTACGAAGGCAGCTTTCACCAGGCCGCTGCCATAAAATTTTTAGGAAAAGAAATAGGGGTAAATCCATGCGCCACTTTTAATGAACTTATAAAAAAAGCTTCGGTTAAAAATGAAAGCACCCGGGCTGTCATGGCAATTGAAAATTCTATCGCCGGCAGTATTTTAGCTAATTATAACCTTCTTCAAAAAAGCAATCTCACCATTATTGGCGAAGTGTATCTGCAGATTGACCAAAACCTCATGGTTAATAAATATGTTGAACTGGAAGATATAAAGGAGGTGCACTCCCACCCAATGGCCTTGCAGCAATGTTTTGCATATTTAGATAAGTATAACTGGAAACTGATTGAAACAGAAGATACGGCATTGAGCGCTAAACATATTTATCAGCATAAAAGCAAACATATTGCCGCTATTGCAAGCAAGCTGGCCGCAGAATTGTTCGATCTTAAAATAATTGCCCCGCACATTCATACACTGAGAAATAATTACACCCGGTTTCTTGTATTGCAGCATGCAGATTTTTCCCAGCCTGTTGAAAACGCGAACAAAGCATCGGTAAACTTTCATACAGATAATTCAAAAGGCAGCCTTGCAAGAGTGCTTACAAGAATTGCCGATACCGATGTTAACCTCAGCAAGCTGCAGAGTTTTCCTATTCCCGGTACCAATTTCAAATACAGTTTTCATGCAGATCTTGAGTTTGAAAACCTTCAGCAATTTGAAAAAGTGATAGAAGAAATAAAGCCTGTTATTGAACATTTAAAGATTTATGGCGTTTACAAAAACGGCAAACTAAAATAATTATGATTACAACCGCAGCGCGCTTAAACAGTGTGCATGAATATTATTTCTCACAAAAGCTAAGAGAGATAGATGCATTGAATAAACAGGGAAAAAATATTATTAACCTGGGCATAGGCAGTCCCGATATGCCACCGCATGCCGATGTTATTAAGACGCTGCAGGAAGAAAGCGCAAAGCCAAATGCGCACGGTTATCAAAACTATAAAGGCTCGCCCGTTTTGCGTAATGCTTTTGCCAACTGGTATAAGCAATGGTATAAAACTGATTTAGATGCTGACACAGAAATATTACCGCTTATAGGCAGCAAAGAAGGCATTATGCATATTTGCATGACATACCTGAATGATGGAGATAAAGCGCTGGTTCCAAACCCTGGTTATCCAACTTACAGAAGCGCTATACAACTAGCCGGCGGTATTTGTATTGACTATGAAATAAACGAAGCAAATAATTATTATCCGGATTTTGAATCACTGGAAAAAAACGATTTATCGAAAGTAAAATTAATGTGGGTTAATTACCCGCAAATGCCTACAGGCCAACCCGCTTCAATAAAATTGTTTGAACATTTAATTGCGTTTGGCAAAAAACATAATATTCTTATTTGTCATGATAACCCTTATAGTTTTATCCTGAATGATGAGCCGCTAAGCATTTTAAGCGTTGAAGGTGCTAAAGATGTTGCACTTGAATTAAACTCTTTAAGCAAAGCGCAAAACATGGCCGGCTGGCGCGTGGGTGTTTTATGCGGAAATAAAGAAAGAATAAACGAAGTGCTGCGTTTTAAAAGCAATATGGATAGCGGTATGTTTCTGCCTGTTCAACTGGCTGCTGCCAAAGCTTTATCGTTAGGTAAAGACTGGTATGAAAGCTTTAATGTGGTTTATAGAAAAAGGCGCGAAAAAGTTTACGAACTGCTTGATGCATTGCATTGTAATTATTCCAAACAACAATCCGGCATGTTTATGTGGGCAAAAATTCCTGCAGGTTTTGAAAATGGTTATGCGTTAAGTGATAATGTTTTATATGAAAGCAATGTATTTATTACACCGGGCGGCATTTTTGGAATTGGTGGTAATGATTACATAAGGATAAGCTTATGCGCCACTGAAGAAAAAATAAGTGAAGCGATTGAAAGAATAAGGAATTAGGTTGATTGGCTGATAAGTAACGAGACTATAAAACAAGGACGAATTTGTGACCTTTGAACTAATCGAAGTTATAAACAAGAATTACGTATTGATATTTTATGAAAGAGGAAAATAATAACGAAGATACAATGGCTCCCTCCGGAATGGGAGGCTTTAATACCATAACTATTGTTGGCGTTGGTTTAATAAGCGGTTCGTTTGCGTTGGCGTTAAAGGAAAAAAATCTTGCCAAACACATTATTGGTGTAAGCAGAACGCAGGCAAGCGCAAAAAAAGCTTTGGAGCTTGGCATTATAGATGAAGTGTTGCCGCTTGAAGAGGCTGTTGCCAAAAGCGATTTTATTTATGTTGCCATACCGGTTGATGCAACTATCCCGGTTGTATTGAAGATAATGGATATGATAACCGATAACCAAATTGTTGCAGACGCTGGCTCTACAAAATTTGCATTAAGTAAAGCGTTGAAAGATCATCCCATGCGCAAACGCTTTGTATCAACGCATCCCATGTGGGGAACGGAATACAGCGGCCCCGAAGCTGCTGTGCATGGCGCTTTCGCAGGCCGCGCCTGTGTTATCTGCGATGTACATCAATCAGATAAAAAAGTGGTTGGCATAATAGAAGATATTTATCGCCTGCTGGGTATGAATATCGTTCTTATGGATTCTGAAAACCATGATATACATGCCGCTTATGTAAGCCACATTTCTCACATAACCTCATTTGCCCTGGCAAATACTGTATTGGAAAAAGAAAAGGAAGAAGAAGCCATATTTGAATTGTCTGGCGGTGGTTTTGAAAGCACCGTACGCCTGGCGAAAAGCGCAGCTTCTATGTGGGTGCCCGTGTTTATGCAAAACAGGGAAAATGTGCTGGATGTACTGAACGAGCATATCAGCCAATTGAGGAAATTCAAGGCAAGCCTGGAAAAAGAAAATGTACAATTCTTAACCGAGCTGATTGAGAATGCGAATAAAATAAAACGCATTATTAAATAAGCCTTTCAGAAAAATTATTTAGTGCGGGCATTAGACGCTGCATAATCGAGGTTACAATCATCAATAAATTTCAGCACCTCATTTTTTCCTGATTTTGATACAGCGCTGGTTACAAAATATGCTGGCAGAAACTCCCAGTTCTTTTTCATTTTTTCAAAAAACAATTTCACATTACGTTCAACTGCGCCAGGCTTTTCTTTATCGGCTTTGGTAAAGACTATTGTAAAAGGCAGTTGCCATTCACCTAAACTATCTATAAATTCAAGATCAATTTTCTGCGGTTCATGCCTCGCATCTATCAATACAAAAATGTTTAAAAGATTTTTACGTTTGCGCAAATAATCTTCAATCATCTTCGTCCATTGTTTGCGCAGTTTTTGGGCGCGTTTCGCATAGCCATAACCCGGCAAATCAACCAAAAACCATTTTGTTTTTGTTTTTTGATTAGCAGCCACGCTTTCAATTTCATAATGATTTATAAGTTGTGTTTTCCCAGGCGCTGATGATGTTTTGGCAAGCTTCGCATTATTACAAAGCATATTGATTAAGGATGATTTACCCACATTGCTTCTGCCAATAAAAGCATATTCAGCACGGTCTGGCTGCGGGCATTTATCAACCGAAGGACTTGAAATAAGATAAACAGCTTTTGTTATTTGCATTTAATACAAAGAAAACGGAAGAAGCTTAATAATGCAGCATTGGTGTAATAGAAATAAATCCATTTACTATATAAATTTCAGCTGCAATTGTAAGCAATGCAATAGAATATGGAAATAAATCGATTAGTTCAAATGCTTTAAACCATATTTTTTTGTGATTTTTTGTAATCATCCTGTCCATAAGAGCTTTTTAAAATTCACTCTACAAGTTTACAAAAATTTACTTTAATTATCATCGGTCAGCGATTACGCTTTCTTTCCAGACTGTCTTTCGGATATTTTGTTTCCATTTGTTTGGAGATATGCTTACTCCACGTAATCAATATATTTTTTTCGGCATCATTCAGCTTTGCATCCGTATGTATAAGCGTGTAGGAAGATAGTGGCATTTCATTTTTATCAAGCTGTTCTTCTATTTCATGTAGCTTATGGTACTGTTTGGCTAAGGAGTAAGATGCAAATTCATCAAAGTTCAATTCTTCCTTACCATCTTCAACATGATTATGCAGCCACCATGCAACCGGTTGTATATTGCTATACCAGGGGTAATGGGTATTATTACTGTGACAATCGTTGCAAGCCTTTACCAAAACAGCCTCAACGTCATCGGGCACGCTATACAATTTCGAAATATTATTTGTTTGCGCCTCCGGGTGTATATTCTTAGCCGATCTTATGAATTGTATCGCTACCAATATGATTAACAATATTAAGAGTATTCGTTTCATACCAGCGTTTTATGGTTGGCCCAAAATATCGCCTGTCATTTCTTTGGGAACCGGTAAGCCCATAAAAGTTAAAATGGTTGGCGCTATATCACCCAGCTTACCCGGCTTTACTGTTCCTTTAAATTCATTATTAATAATAAAGAACGGAACAGGATTTAATGAATGTTGCGTGTTTGGCGATCCATCTTCATTTATTTCATAGTCAGCATTGCCGTGATCCGCAAGCAAAAACGTGGTATAGCCATGCGCCAGCGCTGCCGTAATAACTTTTTCCACGCAGGTATCAACTGTTTCAACAGCCTTTATAACTGCTTCCCAAACGCCTGTATGCCCCACCATATCTGCATTGGCAAAGTTCAGGCAAATAAAATCTGCTGTTTCGTTTTCAATTTCAGGAAGCAGTTTTTCTGTTACTTCGTAAGCGCTCATTTCAGGCTTAAGGTCATACGTAGCCACTTTAGGTGAAGCCACCATAATCCTGCTTTCATCTTTAAATGTTGCTTCTCTCCCGCCGCTGAAAAAGAAAGTTACGTGCGGATATTTTTCTGTTTCAGCAATACGTATCTGTTTTAAACCATTGTCCTCAATTATTTCACCCAGCGTTTTGGAGAGGTTATCATTTTCAAAAACAACATGCACGTTTTTAAATGTTTTATCATATTCCGTCATTGTTACATAATATAACTGCAACGGTTGCATGTTGTATTCAGGAAAAGCCTGTTGTGTAAGCGCAACGGTAATTTCACGGCAGCGGTCGGTTCTGAAATTAAAACAGATAACGGCATCGCCATCTTTAATGGTGGCAAGTGGTTGCTGCACTTCATTTACAATTACCGTTGGCATTATAAATTCATCGGTTACATTTTCAGTATACGATTGTTCTACGGCAGCAATAGCATCGGTAGCTTTAATACCTTCACCTTTTGCGAGGGCATCATAAGCGAGCTTAATACGCTCCCATCTTTTATCGCGATCCATTGCATAATAACGGCCGCTGACACTTGCTATCTTTCCAACAGAAATATTAATGCTTTGTTGCAGCTCTTTCATAAAACCAAGCCCGCTTTTGGGGTCTGTATCGCGACCATCAGTAAAAGCATGAATGTAAACTTCACTCAAACCCTGCTGCGCACATACTTCACATATGGCTTTAAGATGATTGATATGCGAATGCACGCCGCCATCACTCACAAGGCCAATTAAGTGCAATGCTTTTTTATTGGTTTTAGCATAATCAATTGCTTTCAGCAGTTGTTCATTCTTTTGAAACAAACCTTCGCGAACAGCCACGTTAATACGCTGCAGTTCCTGGTAAACAATTCTGCCTGCCCCAAGATTTAGATGTCCAACTTCGCTATTGCCCATTTGCCCTTCAGGAAGGCCAACAGCTTCACCACAGGTTATTAAAGTAGTATTGGGATATTTACTGTATAAATTGCTTACAAAAGGCGTTTTGGCATGCTGAATAGCATCTGAGGTATAAGTTTTTCCTAGCCCCCAGCCATCCATAATAATTAAAATTGCTTTTTTGCTCATGGCGTAAAACTAATAGATTTAATGTTTTTGTTAAATGATTTTTCAAGGTGGAATAAATCAAATAAAAAATTTGAAAGCCCGTTATTATAGTAACTATTAAGGAGATATATCTTAAAGTTGTTTTTGCTTGATAAATTTATATTCACTGAAAATCGTTAAACAAAATATAAAATCCATCTCTCATTTCACAATTACATAACTATATTACTTAAACATTAAGCGTTACCTTTAGTCAAAAATTCTATATCCTCATCAATGAAAAAATTATTAACGATAATCGGATTTTTCTTAACGCTAAATACGTTCGCACAGTCTGCCGACGACGTTGCCAGCGCTTTAAATGCGGGCGATGCCAATAAGTTCGCCAGCTATTTCAGCAATTCTGTAAATATTGCATTGCCGCAAAAACCGGAAGTGAAAAATTTAAGCAAGGCTGAAGCTACCGCCATGATACAAAGTTTCTTTACAAAGAATAAAGTATCTGGGTTTGAAAGATTTTCTGATTCGCGCCAGCTAAACGACATGACGTATGTAGCCGGAAAACTAAAAGGCACACAGGAATATAATATAACAGTTGTTTTAAAAAGCGCAGGGAATACAATATCTGTTATACGGGTAAGGATATTCTAACTTTTAAGAACGATTTTAAAAAGGCTGTCTTAGCAAGACGGCCTTTTTTATGCTTATTAATTTTTCACTCTAAGCAGCAGGAAAAATAATTTCCATAACAATTAATTTATTTTTAGATTTGTCTAAAAATAAATTACATGCAGGCTAATTTTTCGATTACTGAGGAAAACTATATAAAATCAATATACCATTTGCAGCAGGCGACAGGTGAGGTAAATACTAATACCCTCGCTAACCATCTTAATACAAAAGCAGCATCAGTTACCGATATGCTTAAAAAATTACAGGCGAAAAATTTATTAAATTATCTTCCATATAAAGGATTCAAGCTTAGCCGCGAAGGCAATAAAGCTGCTGTAATGATTATCCGCAGGCATCGTTTATGGGAATTTTTTCTTGTTGACAAGCTTCATTTTAACTGGGAAGAAATACATGAAGTAGCAGAAGAACTGGAGCACATCCGCAGTAAAAAATTGATTGATAAACTGGATGAATTCCTGGGCTTTCCAAAGTTTGACCCGCATGGCGACCCTATTCCCGACAGCAGCGGTAAAATAGATGAACTTAAACAACTTCCGTTGGCAAACCTGCCCGTGAATAAACAGGCTGTAATTACTTCTGTGTTGAATCAGTCAAACGAACTGCTTGCTTTTTTAAGCAGCCGCAATATAGCAATAGGCACTGTGCTAGAGGTAAAGGATAAGCTTCCGTTTGATAATTCTGTTGAGATTAAGTTCAGGAACAAACAATCAATCAATATCAGTGAACAGGTGGCCAAAGCCATACAGGTAAATCCTTTATAATATGGTAAAGAACGATACACATTCTTTAAGTGATGTGCATGAAAGCATAGACGCTACCCGTCAACGCAAAGGCTGGAGAAAAATTTTGGCCTTTATGGGCCCTGCATACCTGGTAAGTGTTGGGTATATGGACCCCGGCAACTGGGCAACTGATCTGCAGGGCGGCGCACAGTTTGGTTATAAACTTATCTGGGTTTTGCTGATGAGCAACCTGATGGCTTTATTACTGCAATCTTTAAGTGCAAGGCTTGGTATTGTGAGAAGAAAAGACCTGGCGCAGGTAAACAGGGAGACCTATCCCCCGCTTACAAATTTTTGTTTATATGTGCTTGCAGAACTGGCTATAGCAGCGTGCGACCTTGCAGAAGTGCTGGGTATGGCGCTGGGTATTCAGTTGCTTACCGGGCTGCCATTAATCTGGGGCGTTTCAATAACAGTACTTGATACGTTTTTGCTTTTCTACCTGCAAAAAAAAGGCATGCGTGCCATGGAGGCTTTTATTATAGCATTGGTATTGATAATAGGCTTATCTTTTTTAATTGAACTGTTTTTTGCCAAACCAGATGTGGGTGAAATGATAAAAGGTTTTGTTCCTTCTTCATTAAATGATCAGGCTTTATATATTGCTGTGGGTATAATAGGCGCTACGGTTATGCCGCATAATTTATACCTGCATTCGGCGCTTGTTCAAACAAGAAAAATAAACAATAGTGAAGTTGCCACACGCAAAGCCATTAAATATAATATAGTTGATAGCGCAATCGCTTTAAATGCTGCATTTTTTGTAAATGCGGGCATACTGATATTAGCTGCAACTGCATTCTTTTATAATGGCCATTCATCTGTAGCGAGAATACAAGATGCTTATTTATTGCTCGAATCAGCGCTGGGAACATCGCTGGCGCCAATCTTATTTGCGGTTGCCTTAATTGCCGCCGGGCAAAGCTCAACCGTAACGGGCACTTTAGCAGGCCAGGTTGTTATGGAAGGCTACCTGCACTTGCGTATTAATCCATGGATGAGAAGGTTGCTAACCCGGTTGTTAGCTATAATTCCCGCAGTAATTGTTATTGCAGTATATGGTGAAGCAGAAGTTGATAACATGCTTGTGTTTAGCCAGGTGTTATTGAGCCTGCAGCTTGGCTTTGCCGTAATTCCTTTAATACATTTTGTAAGCGATAAAAAAACAATGGGCGTTTTCGCTATTAAACCTTATGTAAAAATTATTGCCTGGCTGGTTGCAGCCATATTAGTGTTTTTAAATGTAAGGCTTGTTGCAGGTGAAATAATTGATGTATTGTCAGAAAGCGGGCATTTATTTATGAAAGCTATTATTATAATTGTTTCATTAATTTTTGTATGGCTGTTTATTACAATGACGCTTTACCCTTTGTATGCTAAAAGAAAAACAAGATCGTCAGAAGGCATTCATGGTAAAGTGCCGCAATTGCTTAACCTTTCTGTAAACCCCTTTCAGAAAATTGCGGTGGCACTCGATTTTAAAACGCTTGATGAAAAATTGATTGCCCATGCTGTTAAACAGGGTAATAAACATGCTACATATTTATTGCTGCACGTGGTAGAAACAGTGTCGGCATCATTTTCAGGTAATGCAACAGATGATGATGAAACACGCCAGGATGCAGAACGCCTGCAAGCTTATGCAATACAATTAAAGCAAATGGGCTATGCTGTTGAAACGCAGCTCGGCTATCAGCATCGTATTGATGAAATTGTACGCATTGTAAATGAATTTAATGCCGATATGCTGGTAATGGGCGCCCACCGGCATCGTGGTTTAAAAGATGTGTTTTACGGCGAAACGGTAAACATTGTACGGCACAAATTGCCCATGCCTGTACTTATAGTGAGTTAAATAATCGCTTGGAAATTTAATTAATACCGACAAAGATTTTATCGCCGGCCCTCCATTCATTTCTATTAGTTCTCACGATAATTTTTGTATCATTAATCATTACTTCCACTTCGTAAAAACTTCCCCAAAAACTCGTCTTTTTTATGATGCCGTTTACGCCACTGCCTGTTTTATAAATCATGAAATTTTCCGGCCTTGTCATTATTGCATTTCCTTTTGTATCAATACCAAACAAAGCTGCCACCTGTGGCTGAAGCAAATTGTATTTACCAAATAAGCCTGCAACATATTCATTCACCGGTTTATAATACACATCCTGCGGACTTCCCTCCTGAACCAGCTTTCCGTCTTTAACCACTACTATTTCATCAGCCCAGGAAAGTGTATCATGCGGATCATGTGAGGTAAGTGTGCAGGTAATTTTTAAGCGCGCTGTTATATCATCCAATACATCCTTTAACGTGTTAGTATGAATTGGATCAAGATTGGAAAACGGTTCATCCAGCACCAGCAACGTTGGTTGTTTTACCAGCAGTATACATAAAGCAATTCTCTGTTTTTCCCCGCCGGATAAATAATTGGTTTTGCGTTGCAGCAAATGATCTATCCTGCATATTTCAAACAACTGGTTTGCTGCAGCTTCATTTAATTTATTTTCAAACCATATCAATTCTTCAACCCGGTAATGATTGGGAAATTCATAATGTTGCGATAAATAACCC
>JAEWJV010000562.1 GCA_023386395.1 Bacteroidota bacterium | reverse complement strand
CAGCAACACATCAGAAGGCAGGTAACCTGCCGTTATTAATACAGGTTTTCCTGAGGCATCGGCAACAATCAATGTAGGGTAGCCTTCAATGGCATATTTTTCTGCAAGGCCCGGCCCCACTCCTTTTTCACCATCAACAGAAACGTTTATAAAATTCTTATTGAAAAATTCGCCTACTTTGGCGTCTGTAAAAGTGTATTGCTTCAGCATTTTGCAGGGACCGCACCACGTTGCATAAATATCAAGAAACACAAGCTTGTTTTGAGTTTGCGCAGTTTTTAAAGCTTTCTCCCAATCCTGTTCTATAAATGTTATGCCGCCATCTTTTTTAAATGCTGCATCTTTTACTGATGAACATTTTATTTCATTGCTGATAATACTTGGTGAAACAAAGCTGGTTGCAGTAAGCCCAATTGCGGCAAGCAAAATATAAAGCGATGCTGATTTCATTCGTAAAAGTTTGTTTTTAATTGTCTCATGGGACACCCTAATGCACATTCCCTGTGCAATAAAGTTCGGCACAGGTATTTCAATAATAGTTCAGCGAAATAAAAATTAAATTTTCAGAATAAAAAGCTAATTCGATTCCTGGTCTTCCGCCTTCTTTTTGAAGTTAGGGATCATAATATGGAATGTTGTACCTACACTATAAGCTGACGCTACAGAAATATCGCCGCCAATTCTTGAAAGCGCTTCCTTTACAATGTACAACCCAATGCCAAGCCCGTTTACATGTGTGGTGCTGCGGAAAAACATTTTGAATATATTGTTTAAATGTTCTTCTACTATCCCAATACCGTTATCTGCAATTTCTATCTGGACTTTGTATTCATCAACTTTAACGCTGATCTCAACTTTCGGGGCTTCAGTGCTTGGTTTTGAATATTTAACCGCATTGGAAAGAAGATTATCCATGATGATGGATACGCGGAAGGGGTCATTAAAAAATACCATTTGCTGGTCAACATTGAGTACGAATTCAACAGATGGCTTTTGCATGCGGCAAATTGCAATAGTTTCAGAGAGCATGCTTTCAAAATCTATTTCGGCAAATTCATCTTCTACCCTTATACTTTTATAATATTCTATAATTTTCTGAATAAACGCATCCATCTTATTCACGCATGTTTCTATCATACCCAAATAATTATTAGGGTCATCAACAGAATTTTCCATGCGGGCAAGGTTTATAATGCCCATGGCAGAAGCAAGGGGCGAACGCAAATCATGCGAGGTGCTGTAAACAAAACGGTTTAATTCATCGTTTGTTTTTTGAAGTTCACTCACCTTTCTTTTTAACTGCAGCCTTGTGGTATATAATTCGAATGCATTTTGCACCGCGTTCTGCAGCTCAAATTCATCCCAGGGCTTTTTTATGTAACGGAATATTTCACCTTCATTAATGGCATTGATAATAGCTTCAGCATCTGTATAACCGGTTAGCAGAATACGAACGGGATCGGGAAATGCTTTGCGGATAACCTGGAAAAATTCCACGCCTGTTGATTGCGGCATCCGCTGATCGCATATAATTACCTGTATATCTTTTTCGTCGTTTAAAATACTCATTCCTTCTGCAGAGGAAGATGCAATAAATATTTTGTATTTACGGCGAAAGCTTGCCTGGAATGCAAGCAAATTATTTAGCTCATCATCAATATATAGAACCCTGATTTTTTTATCTTCAGCAAACATAGTATGGCTTTTCACAGTTTTTAGGGTTAATCATCTCCCTCATATTTATGAGGTAAAGTTATTATAAATTCGGCACCGTTGCCGGGTGAAGAATTAATATTTATTTTTCCAAAATGCTTTTGAATAATTTTAAATACAATGGCCATGCCCAGCCCTGTTCCTTCACCAACATCTTTGGTTGTAAAAAATGGTTCAAAAATCCTGTGTTTTGTTGGTTCGTCCATGCCAGGCCCTGAGTCTTTAATTGAGATTTCAATTTGGCCATCGTTTGCATCTCTCGTTTTAATAGTGATTAATTCATCTTCCTTTACTGCTTTCTGTTTTATAGCCTGTATTGCATTGGTAATAATGTTCATAAAAACCTGGTTCAACTTGCCGGGAAAACATTCTATCACACCTCCGGCATTAAACTCCTTAACCACTTTTATATAGTAAGGAATAGTATTTTTAAGCAGCACGATTGTAGATAATATTCCATCGTGAACATTTACGGTTTTTAATGAAGCTTCATCAATCCTGCTGAAAGTGCGCAGGCCCCGTACAATTTCTGCCGTGCGTTCCGCGCCTTCTTCAATACCTGCTATCAGGTTTTCGATCTCACCCTGTACATAAGTGATATCAATTTCGTCTTTTAAATTTTTTATTTTATCAAGACTGGATTTAAAATTAGTATCATCTTTCAATGAATGCAATTCGCCATATGCATTTAATACTTCAAGCAAATCCTGGATGTCAAGCCTTAAGGGATTTATATTCGACTTAACAAAATTAATAGGGTTATTTATTTCATGTGCAATGCCTGCAGTAAGCTGACCCAATGAAGCCATTTTCTCTGCTTCTACCAGTTGTGTTTGTGCATCTTTAAGGTTAATAAGCGCTTCATTAAGATGATGATTGGCGTTTTGCAATTCAGCCGTTCTTTTAGATACTTCTTCTTCCAGTATAATATTCTGTTCGTTTACGAGGCGCTCATTTTTACGGGACTGTTCCAGCGCTTCGGCCTGCGATTGATCTTTTTCTTTTTTCAGCACGTTTATTTTATCAGCAAGCGCTATGGAGAGCAATACGGTTTCTATGGCAGAGCCTATATACAGAATATAATTCGTGAAATAATTAGCGGGTAATATATCTGAATTTCTAAGGCTGAAAATAAGCAACCCCGTTAAAAACAATACCCACGAAACAGCATAAAATGTAGCGGGCCTGTAGCCTTTAAACATGATAATAAATGCGGCAACAATAGCCACGATGCTTACTACAACCTGGAAAAAAACAATCAGGTAATAACTGATTGAATTAAGGTGCATAAAGCTTGCTATAATTGACCCGATTGAGGCAAATAATATTACAATAAATATTTTATGAATGAAGGGCGTATAAAGTTTTGTTCTTAAAAAGTTCATAGAAAACAATACGCCTGATATGATAGCCATAGAGGAGGAAACTGGCACTGCATAATAATTAATCCATGGATGATTGATCCATACAAACTTAAACAAGAACCCGGCTAATGTAAACTGGGCAAAACCAAGAAAGAAAATATAAAGTATATAAAGAATGTAGCCTTTATCAACCGTTACAAAATAGAGAAAAAGGTTATAAAAAAATATAGCTAATAAAATACCGAAATAAGTAGTAATAATGTTCAGCTTCTTGTTTGCATGCTCAATCACGTTACCATAAGAGCCAACATACATATCCAGCACTGCCGGATGGGCGCTTTCAATGTGACCGTAATATGTAACAGCAGAATTTTGTTCCTGGTTTAAATTGGCTATATAATTTGGCAACTCACTTTTATTAGGCTGCATTAATGCATTGCCGGCCGTATAAATTTTAACAAGGGTGCCGGCAGAATCTTTATAGAGCGTTATAAGGGATGTATTTGCATGATCGAGATTAAGATAAACACTACCCCCTGATTTATTAAGTATGGAAAACCTGATCCATATATTCACATCCAGCGATGAAAACACGGGCATTTTCCGGGTGCTGGTGTAGAATTCTTTTGCACCAATTATATTACTGCTGTTATACTTTTTATTGCTGTTGTTGAGTATTTCGAGGGACTCTCCTATTTTTTGAACATTCGTTTCCCTGGTTAAAATAATGTCTCCTGCAAAAGTTCTTGTAACAATAAAAAGAAAAGCTATGCACATGCAAACCTGCTTTTTGGACATCGGTTTTTAAGATATTAAATATTACTGCAAACTGTAAAGAAAGCAATTATTCATAAGTATAAAAAGGTTCGTTAAAAAAATAAAATATTTCACTCTTCCGCTTTTATTTTATATAACATTAAATTCATTCTGTTTAATGCCTTTAACTTCAAGCTCATAATGTACTTTAACGGTTATGTTTTTGAATGGGGATTTCTCTTCGTGCACACTTGAAAGGTTTTCACGCATCCAGAACATTTTTACCCGTTCACGCGGATGGGCTTTGTTTAAAGTAAGCGGGTCTTCCAGGAAGATAATAGTTGCCAGCAAATCAATTTTTGGATAATAAAATGTACCCTGGTTACCCACTTCGGTAAATACCCTGGCGCCAATCCACTGGTTAAACCTCAATGTTACCGGCGAGCATAAACTAAACAGGGAACCTAAGCCCAACTGGTTAAGAATGACAATAGAAGCCCTTGAAGGAAAATAGCTCCCTATGCCAAGGCCTGCCACTTCAATTGAATTCCATAAACCGCACAATTCCGCGGTACCCGTTCTTGAATAACGCTTTATGTAGTCATAAATTTTGGGGTCCATATCGCCCGTGGCCGTTTCCAACGGCAGGGAATCAATGCCATTAGCAATATGAATACGGGCGCCCCCATATAATTTTTGCCTGTCAATCGATTCTACTACAATAACAATAACGGAAGGGCTGTCTATCCATGCATTGGTTGAAGAGGTTACTTTCTGAATGCCATGATTTTCCAATACTTTTTGATGCCCTAAAACAAACTTTATACATGTTTCTTTATCATCGGTGGCTCTAAAAGCCCTGATTCTTACTTCTGTTTCCATCAGAGAGTTAAAAATTCAATTGCTAAATATTAATAAATCGGTACTTATGTAAAAAAATTTTAAGCAGTAACTTCAGAATATTTACAATTACGCTATATTTTGCGATAATAAAAAAAATATCTTTTATTCAGTAACTTTATCCTTGTTCCAATAATCCTTTTTAAAACCAAAGCAACATGAATGACAAAAAAATAAATTTATTATATATAGATGATGAACCACATAATCTTATAGCATTCAAAGCTGCATTTCGGCGCGATTTCAATATTTTCATTGCTGACTCTGCTTCTGAAGCCCGCAAAATAATAGACGAAAACGACATTCATGTTATTTTAAGCGATCAACGTATGCCCATAATAACAGGCATAGAATTTTTTGAATCAATTTTAGAAACACATCCCGAGCCTATCCGTATTTTAATAACCGGTTATACAGACATAAATGCTGTAATCGATGCCATCAACCGCGGCCAGGTTTACAAATACCTTACCAAGCCTTGGAATGAAAATGATATTCGCATTTTTGTAAGAACGGCTCACGAAGTTTTTATGTTGCGGAGGGAGAACGCAGAGCTTACCCAAAAGCTTATGGTCGCAAATGGCAAGCTGGAATTTTTAGCCCGCCAAAGCCTTCTATCATAAACAAAAACTGCCGCACTGTCAGTTTGTTAACAGCATTTTAGTTGTTCACATAGCTTAATAAGTCATTAAGTTATTAAAATGATATTTGGGCTTATTTTTGTTTCATATTAGCTCACATAAAAACAATTATATGGCACTTGAATTTACAGATACGAACTTTGAAACAGATGTTCTTAAGAGCGATAAATTAACTGTAGTTGACTTCTGGGCTGAATGGTGTGGCCCCTGCCGCGCAATCGGTCCCGTTATTGAAGAACTGTCAAAAGATTATGCAGGAAAGGTAAATGTTGGAAAAGTAAATGTTGACCTTAATCCCAACATAAGCATGAACTATGGCATAACTTCTATTCCTGCAATATTATTTATTAAAGGAGGCAAAGTTGTTGATAAACAAATAGGAGCAGTTCCAAAATCTATACTGGATAAAAAGATACAGGCAAACCTGTAATTAATTCTTTCTTTGTAAAGAAAGGCTGCCGCAAGGCGGCCTTTCTTGTTTTAAATAATCTGGTCATAAGATAAAGATTTCGTTAACTTATTTTAATTTGAGCGCTTAAACCGCAACTTTAATGCAACGACTACAGGGCCTTGCAGGCATTGTACTAATTCTTGGTTTAGCATACCTCGTATCAAATAATAAAAAGAAGATTAATTACAGGCTTGTGTTAAGCGGGGTTGCTTTGCAGGTTACTATCGCCATATTGGTGTTCAAGGTTCCTTTTATTGGTAATTTTTTTCAATGGCTCGGGCATGGCATGGGCAGGCTTGAAACATTTGCAAGGCAAGGCGCATCATTCGTTTATTCAGGCATAAACGTAACCCAGCCCGATGGCAGCGCCGCCGATTATCTTAAAGGCGGTTTTGTATTTGCCTTTAATGTTACGGCAACTATTATATTGGTTTGCGCAATCGTGGCAGTGTTATATCATTTTAATATTATGCAGCATATAGTATCGCTTATTGCGCGGGCCATGAACTATGTAATGCGGGTTAGTGGTGCGGAAGCCCTCAGCAATGTAGCCAGTGCTTTTGTGGGCCAGGTGGAGGCACAGGTAATGATTCGCCCCTATTTAAAGGGTATGACAAAAAGTGAACTGCTGGCAAGCATGAGCGGCAGCCTTGCCTGTATTGCCGGAGGTATAATGGTGGTATATGCAAATATGGGCGCACAGGCCGGGCTTGATCTTGCGCCAAAACTTATAACTGCCAGTTTAATGGCGGCGCCCGGCGCACTGGTAATTTCAAAAATTGTTTTTCCCGAAACGGAAGAGAGCGAAACTTACGGGCGTGTAAAACTGGAAGTGCACAGTACTTACACAAATGTGATCGATGCCATTTCGCATGGAGCAGCGGACGGTTTTAAAATCGCCATGAATGTTATCGCCATGCTGATTGGCTTTATTGCTGTTATCGCTTTATTGGATTATATGTTGCTGCATATAGGCCATTTATTTAATAAAGATTTTGACCTTACACTAAATTATATTTTTAGCAAGATATTCTATCCTTTTGCCTGGAGTATGGGCGTACCGGCGCAGGATGTAAACAATGCCGCCACACTTTTAGGCCAGAAACTAACCATTAATGAATTTGTAGCTTTTCAAAACCTCACTAATAAATCTGTTCCCATTTTAACAGACAAAGGCTTGCTTATCATTAGCATTGCCATTTGCGGATTTGCCAATTTCAGCAGTGTGGGCATGCAAATTGGCGGGATTGGTGCGCTTGCGCCTGAAAGAAGGACTGACTTAGCCAAGTTAGGATTAAAAGCATTGTTCTGTGGTACTTTAGCATCTTACTTGTCAGCCACTATTGCAGGAATTTTAATGTAACTTATTAGTTATCAATTCTTAAACTTATTTAATAGGTTACTTTTTTCCATTTTCGGTATTAATGTGTACGAAATACACCGTACGATTGATTGCATCAGTTTCTTTGAGATTGATGCTTTCTTTTTATAAGGACAAATAAAAACAGGAACAATTATGAACAAAATAAAAAACATCGCAATTATTGCTTCACCCGATAATAAAACCGATCTCATAGAATGGTCTTATTTTAATAAAGAAGCACTTGCGAAACATCAAATACTGGCATTGGGCAGTACCGCAAACATTCTCGAAGGCACATTAAATAAAAAGGTAAATGTTTTAGAATCAGGGAAGCCCGGAGAGTATTCAGCTTTGCGAAATCTTATAGAAGAAAATAAAGTTGACGCTGTGGTAATTTTTAACAACGCTGTTGAAATCATGCATAATGGGAGCTTATATAATAT
>JAEWJV010000474.1 GCA_023386395.1 Bacteroidota bacterium | reverse complement strand
CCTGTAAATTAACCCATGTTATTCCTTTTATGTATTGGCATGTTGGTTGTTCCAGTTGCTATAGCGTCTTACAATTTGAAACAAAATTATCGCGAATGCCTGAAGTAATCTGTAAAATTACAAAACGCTTCTATTAAGCGCTGGCAGCTTTAAGCAACACCTGTTATTTCAATAATGATCGTGTCAACGGCACTTATATTAATAAGTGCATCTTTATAAATTAATGCTTCAGCAAAATAAAAAAGAAAGCCGGATAAAAATGAGATATAGATTCGAACATGAATTACTGTTATCGCAACTCGAGACACAGGAATATTCGTTAAGCCAGATAAGTATGGCATTGCATGATAATATAGGGCAGTTATTAAGTACAACCAAATTATTGCTTGGCATGACGGCAATGGAACTGGCACAGCCCCCCGACACATTGAAGACTGCGGAACATACGCTTGCAAAAGCAATAGTTGACTTGCGTTCATTATCAAAAACCCTGCACAATGGATGGCTTCCCCATTTTAATTTTATCAGCCACCTGGAAGCAGAAAAAGAAAGAATAAATGCGCGGGGCATGGCACAAGTTGCTATTATAAGCAATAGCGAAGAGCTGTCGTTAGAGCCCGGCGTCCAGATAATGCTGTTCAGGGTAGTTCATGAAGCATTGCAGTATATCGCCAAACATTGTTCTGCCAAATGCATAACTATCCGGTTAAAAAGTGGACTAAATTTGTTTGAAGTTGAAATAGTTCTTGCAGACATTGCGTACCCGTTAAAGAATGGTGTTTCAAACAATATGCAACGGCGCATTCAATTGCTTGGTGGCACGATTAAGTGGCAGTATAATGAAATCAATAAATATTCAATACAGATTAAGATACCTGTAAATAATCAAGATGTTGCTTAACTGATGACAAGCCGTATTTACTCAGGAAAACTAAAATTTCATTTATAGATATTAAAAAAAATCACACCTTTAGATAACCAGGCTTTAAAACTGCGAAACTTTACAATCATGAATATTACTAAAGGCATAGCAGATGATCATCAATTATTTTTAAAATCACTCAGCCTTCTCATAAGCAGCCTTGAAGACTTTACAATTATTGCAGAGGGCATGAATGGTAAAGATCTCATCAATAAACTCGAAATAAAAAAAATTGAGCCCGATATAATTCTGCTTGACGTAAATATGCCGGTGATGGATGGCAGGCAAACTGCAGAATATCTTTCTGAAAAATATCCTGCCATAAAGCTTGTTGCGCTTTCCATGAAAGATGACGATGCCACTATTATCAGTATGATAAAAGCCGGCTGCTGTTCTTATCTTTTAAAAGATATTCATCCGGAAGAATTGAATAAAGCGCTTCTTGAGATACATAAAAAAGGTTATTACAATTCAGATGCTGCCAATATAAATTACCGCCGCCTGCTACAGCACCAGGATAGGGAAAAAGAACTGCAGCTTACCGATAAAGAAAAAGAATTTTTACAGCTTGCCTGCAGCGATGCTACTTATAAGCAAATTGCCGCTACCATGCATGTTTCGGAAAGAACGGTTGACGGTTACCGCGAAAACCTCTTTAGAAAGCTCAATGTTCAAAGCCGCACCGGCATGGCGCTTGAAGCGATAAGAAGAAATTTTGTTTCTTTATAGATATTTATCCAGCCAAAATTCATAATTCATTCCCGGATAAACCGCTTTACAGACACCATTTTTCCGTTGAAAAAATCAACTATATTTTTCTTCCCTCAAAAACTTCAAAAAGGTTTTAATCTGCAATTCCAGCGTAATTTATAAACCTGAAAACATTTTATCTTCGTGCCATGGTTACCAACCTGAGCGCCACGCACAGTTTACTCACTAACTGGATAAGCGAGATTAGAAATACAGAAGTGCAAACAGACCGTATGCGGTTTCGCCGCAATCTCGAACGCATTGGCGAAGCCATTGCTTTTGAAATAAGCAAAACTTTGCCCTGGGAAGAAAAAGAAATTCAAACCCCGCTGGGCATTCATTTAAGCAAAGTGCTGGCGCAACAGCCTGTGCTGGCAACCATACTCAGGGCCGGGCTGCCATTGCACCAGGGTTTATTAAATTATTTTGACAAAGCTGATAATGCTTTTATTTCTGCCTATCGCAAGCACCGCCGCGATGGCAGCTTCGAAATAAGCCTTGAATACCTTAGCGCTCCTTCTCTTGACGACAGGATATTAATTCTTTCAGATCCGATGCTGGCAACAGGTTCTTCGCTTGTAGCTGCATTGCAGGCTTTAAAAAGTAGTGGCAACCCTTCACAAATACATATCGTTTCTGCCATTGCAGCTTCTGTTGGGATTGAATATGTAGTGAGGGAATTTGGGGAAAGAATATATATTTGGTGCGGTGATATTGATGATGAATTAACTGCCAAAGGTTATATTGTGCCTGGGTTAGGTGATGCAGGCGATCTTGCTTTTGGCCCTAAAACACAATTCTGATAAACGAATGCAGCTTTAATTATATCTGTTTGTCTTAAAAAATGTTATTTATTTTCAATAAAATTGAATAAAGTCCGTTTTATTAAATTTCGAGAATGAAATTATTTGTAACCATCTTTTGCTTATTGATTACTGCAACAACCATTGCCCAGGATCCGCATTTTTCCCAATTCTTCTCTTCACCCATGACGCTTAATCCCGCCTTTACCGGAAAATTCAATGGCATGGTACGCGGTGCTTTCAATTACCGTAATCAATGGCCTACCATAAACAGGGCCTATCAAACAGCTACAGCTTCTGTTGATTTTCCTATTCTTGCCAATAAAATTCCTTATAATGATACCTGGGGCGTAGGCTTAATGGGATATACCGATAAAAGCGCTGCCGGCGCAGTAGCCTTTAATTATTTTTCGCTTTCAACAGCTTATCATAAAGGTTTGGATGAAGATGGCCTCAAACAACTTGGGTTGGGCTTCCAGGCTACTTATTCCAATATGCTTATCAACACTTCGAAATTAACTTTTGAAGACCAGTTAACCGCAGCAGGTTTTACAAATCCCACGCAGGAAGTTTTTAATAATTCAACGCTTAAAGCCAATTACTTTGATTTAAATGCAGGCATTCTTTACTCTATGAGTACCACCGACCGTAATAATTTTTATGCCGGTGTAAGCCTGTACCATATTAACCGCCCCAAGCAGGAATTTACAGGCGTTAATTACGATTTATATCCAAGGGCTACTGTTCATGCAGGCGGATATTTTCCCGTGGGCGTTCAAACCACTTTGCACCTGAGCGGGCTTTTCAGCACGCAGGCCGGTGCAACAGAAACACTCATAGGCGGCGCCATGCAGTTTATGGCCGGAGATCCTGAATCTGAAAATCCAACAAGCTTTTATGGCGGCGCCTGGATGCGTTTTGGCGATGCGCTCATACCTTATCTCGGTCTTGAGTTCAACGATTTACGTGTTGGCGCTACTTACGATATAAATATATCCGACCTGAAAACAGCTTCTGAAAGCCGCGGTGGCATTGAGATTTCATTGATCTATATTATGAAACATCCTGACGGCAAATTTGTACCCTGCCCGAAATTTTGATGAAGTGTGCGTGGAATGCGCTGTTCAAGCAGCATTAAATCTGTAAGTACCATGGCTGTAATAGCCTCCAGCACTACCGGCACCCGCAATGCAATGCAAAGATCGTGACGCCCTTTTACAGAAAATTTTTCTATCTGATTGGTTTCCCAGTTAAGGGTTTGCTGTTCTTTTGGTGTGGATGATGTAGGTTTTACAGCAATACGGAATACAAGCTCATTGCCATTGGTGATGCCGCCTACAATACCACCAGCGTTATTGGTTTTTGTTTTTCCGGATTCATCTATAATAGCGTCATTATGTTCTGCACCAAACATTTTTGCAGCCGCGAATCCGGCGCCAAATTCAACACCTTTTACAGCAGGTATAGCAAATACGGCATGCGCCAGTAAAGATTCAGCACTATCAAAAAAGGGTTCACCTAAACCGAGTGGCAAATTATTTACCCGGCATTCAACAATACCGCCAATGGAATCTTTGGCATCAATAGCTTTTTGCAGGCCTTTTTCAAGATCAGGTTCGCCACCTATTTCCAATATTGTGGCAGCCACTTTTACAGATTGGGTTGCGGTTAAAATTTTCTTTGCAATAACGCCTGCCGCTACGAGGCATACCGTTAATCTTCCGCTGAAATGGCCACCGCCGCGGTAATCTTCAAAACCACCAAACTTTCCACTGGCTACAAAATCTGCATGGCCCGGACGCGGTACTGCACGCTGTTTTGCATAATCACCGGAACGTGTATTATTATTTTCAAAAAGAATAGTAAGTGGTGCACCCGTTGTTTTATTATTAAAAACACCGCTTTTAAAAATGGGGAGATCACTTTCCTGCCGTGGTGTGGTGCCTTTTTGTGTGCCACCTTTGCGGCGTTCAATATCTTCCAAAAAATCTTCTATGGTTAATGGTAACCCGGCTGGAATACCATCAATATTAACGCCTACGCTTTCTCCATGCGATTCGCCAAAAATTGTTACCCTGAATATGCGGCCAAATGCGTTCATGCCCCTTAACCCTTATGGAATTTTATGTTTGTAATAAAATCTTCAGTTTTTATTGAAACACCCAAAGATTGTAAATGTCTGTAAAAATCAGGATATGATTTATTGATGGCTTCGGCCACTTCAATAGTGGTTTCGCCATCAGCTTTTAATGCCAGCAAAGCGCACATCATGGCAATACGGTGATCGTGATGCGAATGAACGGTTGCAGACGTAATTCCTGTTGTTCCTTCAATCTCCATTACATTATCATCCAGCACAACTTTAATATTCATCCTGCCTAATTCTTCCTGGATGGTTAAAGCACGGTTGCTTTC
>JAEWJV010000109.1 GCA_023386395.1 Bacteroidota bacterium | reverse complement strand
AACTAAACCTGCGCGGTTACCTGGCTTATGGTTTTGCGGACAAAACTTTTAAAGGCAAGGCAGAAGCGAAATATATGCTGAGTCGTTCGCCCTGGAGTTATATTGATGTTTATTATAAAAAGGATATTGATAACGGCCAGGTTTTTTATGATCAGCTTGGCTCCGATAACGTGTTTGGGTTCTTTCTTCGCAAGCCGGATATGGAGTACAGGTTGCAGCAGGTTACAGAAAAAAAGTTCGAATATTATCGCGAAACATTCAATGGATTTGGCTTTGGTGTTACGGCAAGCAGCCGGCAATATGAAGCTGTATTGAATCTTCCCGGCGCTAATTATTTTCCTGCAAAAACAGGCGATCCCTTCAGCACATTTGAAACAGGTTTACGGCTTCGTTATGCGTACCAGGAGCGAACCATAGAAGATAATTTTGAAAGATATAATCTCGGCAGCAGCTACCCGGTTGTTGAATTAAATTATACGCATGCCTTTCCAGGCGTATTTAACAGCAGTTACCGGTATGATAAAATAAATATTTCCGTATCAGACTATCTTAAAATTGCCCCTTACGGTACTTTATATTATAATGTTTTTGCAGGAAAAGTTTTTGGCACGGCGCCATATCAAATGCTGGCCATCCTGCCGGGGAATAACTGGTATTATTACAGCAAGTATTCATTCAATCTTATCGACAGGTTTGAATACCTTACTGATCGTTATGCCGGGTTTAATATCGAACATAATATAGGTTCAGGCATATTCCGCTACACAAAGCTTACCCGAAAATTAAAGCTGCGCCAGTTTTGGGAAGCCAAAGGTATTATCGGCGACCTGTCTGATGCCAATTATAAACTCAATTTTGTACCAGGCAACCCTTTCAAAACCCTTAATAATAAAATGTACCTTGAAGTAGGAACCGGTGTTGATAATATTTTCAAATTCTTTAGTGTTGATTTTATCTGGCGTGTACTGCCGCGCCCTTTGCCAACCGAGCGTGTTGACAGGTTTGGTGTTTTCTTCGGGTTCAGGTTTTCATTGTAGTATTTATATCTCAGCTCTTACATATTGTTATACAACCTGGTTTAATGAATGTTTTAAACCTGAAAGTTTAGACAAAAAAAACTCATAAGCCTAAAAACTTTTAAACTTATGAGTCAAGAATTTATCCCGGAATATTAGCTTCCCGGCTGTGCCACATAACGCAGGTAAGCGTTAACCACTCTCACGCCATCAGGATATTTTGCCTTTGCTTCTTCTTCTGATAATGCAGCAGGAATAATTACTTCTTCGCCATTATTCCAGTTGGCAGGTGTGGAAACCTTATATTCCGAAGTAAGCTGTATAGAATCAAGCACACGCAATATCTCATTAAAATTGCGGCCGGTGGACATTGGATAAGTAAGCTGCAGCTTTATTTTTTTATCAGGCCCGATTATAAAAACAGTGCGTACTGTCTGGTTGGTAACAGGCGTCCTTCCTTCTGAAGTGTTGGGTTCTTCTGCCGGAAGCATCTCATACAGTTTTGCTACAGCCAGTTCCGGATCGCCAATCATTGGGTAACCCACAGCAGCACCCTGGGTTGACTCAATATCTTTTTCCCATCTTAAATGGCTTTCTACCGGATCTACGCTAAGACCAATGATCTTGCAATTGCGTTTGGTAAATTCAGGTTCTATTCTTGCCATATACCCTAATTCGGTTGTACATACCGGGGTAAAATCTTTGGGGTGAGAAAAAAGCATAGCCCAGCCATCGCCAATCCATTCATGAAAGTTGATAGGGCCTTTTGTCGTTTCTGCTTTAAAGTCTGGTGCGGTGTCACCAAGTCGGATACTCATGTTGTTTATTTTTTTAATTGTTCGATAATAAAAGTTTTATGCATCAATATAGTAATAAAAGATGTTTTGATCTTCACGTTCACACTGCTGCGTTTACAGCACTGCAAGAAACTATGTTTATGAAGCGATATGTAACAGGTGTTTTATAGCAATCAGGTACTTTTCACACAGGGTGCAATATATGCCTATAACAGCTCGCTTAAAATGGTCTTGCTCCATTCAAAGTTACGTAGTGGAAACAAAAATACATAATGAAAAAAATAAATGAAACAAAAGAAAGATTCATGGAATAGCAGGAAACCCCGGATTTATGTGTGCTTTATTTTTGAATGAACTCTGCAACAGGCCTTTTGAGAAATTTTATAGAGAATCCACATGGTTTCTTTTTCGTTTGCACATATACTGTATATTACAAATCAAATTTTTAATTTGACAGCGGGTGAACACACATTCCGGTTACGAAATAATATTAGCAGAAAAGTAAACATTTCAAACAATACAATACAATGAAAAGAAGAAGTTTTATAAAGACCACTGTTGCAGGAAGCATGGCATTCCTCCTGCCCTTTCCTTCACGGGCAATTGTTACCGGCAATAAGTTAAGAATAGCGCAGGTGGGTTTGGGTGGCCAGGGTTTAAGTGATTTGCATGATATTGCTTCGCATCCTGATGTGGAAGTGGTGGCACTTTGTGATGTTGATGCAAATAAATTAAATGAGATTAAAAACACTTACGTCAATGCACAAACATTTACAGATTATAAAGAGATGTTCAAAAATATGGGTGGTAATATAGACGCAGTGGTTGTATCTACGACAGACCATGCACATGCGCCGGTTTCGTTAATGGCGATGGAACTGAATAAAAATGTGTACTGTCAAAAACCTTTAACCCATTACATTTCCGACTCAAGGAAAATGGATGCAATAGCGGCTCAAAAGAAACTGGTAACACAAATGGGCATACAGGTGCATTCTTTTTATGAATACAAACTGGCTACCATTTTAATTCAAAAAGGCATTATTGGCAAGGTTAAAAAAGTAATTGCCTGGTCGCCAAAAGTGTGGGGGTATGATGGTCCGGCGCCGGAAGGCAGCGATCCCGTACCGGAAGGTTTGAATTGGAATTTATGGCTGGGCACTGCACGCAAAAGACCTTATAAAGAAGGATTTTATCATCCTTCCAACTGGAGAAAATGTATTGATTATGGTTGTGGCACTTTGGGCGATATGGGCGTTCACATTTTTGATACCCCTTATAATGCCTTGCAATTAACGGTTCCTTTAACAGTAAAAAATTCCTGCAGGCAGCCAACCGATTTTGGCCATCCAGAAAAAAATCATGTTTCTTATACTTTCCCCGAAACAAAATACACTGCTCAAACACTTGAATGGGTTTGGTATGATGGAGCAGGCGCACCGGAAGCGCAGGATGAGCTGATACTTCCCGGAGGCGAAAAATTACCTGACCAGGGAGCTATGTTTATAGGAGAAAATGGCCAGCGGTTATTATTGCCGCATTTCATGCAAATGCCTAAGCTGATAGTAAATGATGCTTTCGGGGAAATTGATATAAAAAAATACGACCCGGATGGAAAAGCAGGCAAACCTGCTGCCAGCTATGAGGAAGGCAGCCCGAAACATTACCATGAATTTGTAGATGCCTGCCTCGGAAGAACAAAATGCAGTGCGCCTTTTTCATACTCGGCTAAACTCACAGAAGTTATTTTATTAGGCGTGATTGCAGCAAGGTTCCCGGATGAAACATTGCATTGGGATGGTAAAAATGCAAGGTTTAAAGAAGAAAAGGCGAATACGTATTTGGCCGGGTAAATAATGGTAAGCTCACATAATGCATGGGTTATTTTTGAAGTGCAGCTAAAAGAATTTGTACAAAATAATTATGCTGGTTCCGGCCTTTATTATGTTTCTCTTTTCGCTTTCCTGTATAAGAACTCTTTAAAAATGGCTGCTTATTTCTTCGCCTTCTGCATTTTGCTGTTGTAGCGTCCAGTTGTCAGTTAAAGAAGAGGCTATCCATACGTTTCCTGATTTTCTGAAGACTTCTGTAACAAAGCCAATATCATTAAACTGGCTTTCCAATTCTGCAACCGTAACATTATGGCTTATGTCAATAACAATTGCATTAGCTGTATGTATAAATTCATTTAGCCTTATGGTTGCAGGCAGCGGTTCTTTTTTTGCAGTAATGAAATTATTGGCAAAAGGCTTTTTATACAGTTCTATTTTTAAAAACGGATAGCAGCTTGTAAATATCTTCTTTACATCATCTACCTTACTTTCTTTATCTATAAACAATTTCATTTTATTTTATTGAAGTGTCATTACTGCAAATGGCGCTTTAAATATTAACTGCTTCGATTTACTTTTATAAAAGAAGCTATGCTTTTTAGGAAAGGTTAAAATAATATCAGCATTATTTTCTTTGGCAAAATCTATAATTCCTTCGTATACATTTTTATTGTAAATAAAATGACCATGCGCATTGCAACCGTTCAGGTAACCAGTTAATTCATTCATCCGGCGCAATGTTATTTCCTGTTTACCTTCTCCGTTACTTATATGCACAATATCAAGCTGCGCATTAAAGACCTTTACAA
>JAEWJV010000438.1 GCA_023386395.1 Bacteroidota bacterium | reverse complement strand
GTTATATATTGATGGCAGGCCTACAACGCTTTCATTAGACCAGATTCCCGCTGATGCCATTCAAAGCGTGGAAGTAATTACAAACCCTTCAGCCAAATATGATGCAAGTGGTGGCAACGCTGGTATTTTAAATATTGTTTTAAAGAAAAATAAGAAAACCGGTTATAATGGTAATATTATGGCTGGTGTTGACAGCCGTGGCGGCTATAATGCAGGCGGCAATTTCAGTGTAAGACAGGGTAAAGTAAATTTTACGGCAGCATTAATGACCAATAGCCGGAGAAGTCTCACCAAAGGCACAACCGATCAGCTTTATTCTTATGATACTTTGAACCTGAAAAATGTGCATAGCTTTCAAAATACGGAAAGCAAAAACAATGGCGGCTTTATGTTTGGAAGAATAGGGCTTGATTATTTTGTAACCAACAGAACAACTTTATCTTTATCCGGAACAAAAGTGCATGGCGAATTTAAACCCACTTCTGCAAGCGATATTACTACAGACAGTATATATAATGATCACACTGTAAACCTGACCGGCAGCCGGTTATCAAATAATAACAGAACTTTTAACGGAACGGGTGTACAAGGTGGTGTAGTGCATAACTTCACAAAAGATGGACACCAGCTTACAGCAGATGCAAATTACTTTAGTGCAAAAAACGACGGCTCACAATATATAACAAGCAATACTTTTAATGGTAGTTCGAATGGCATCAGCAATCAACGCCAGGTATCAGATGGTAAAAACAGCTTCCTTACTGTTCAGGCAGATTATACCAACCCGATTACAAAAAATATAAAACTCGAAGCCGGTTTAAGAGCACAGATCAATAAACTGGAAAACAATAATCAAACTTATTATGTAAATGGCTCCGAGTCAATTAAAGTTCCGTCGGCAGGTATAGAATATACCAATACCAATAATGTGTATGCTGCTTACGCCACTATAACAAGCTCTATCAAGAATTTTGGTTACCAGGTGGGCTTGCGCGCAGAAAGAAGCGATTATTCAGGTATATTGAACGATACCGGGCATTTTACCAATAACTATCCTATCAGTTTATTCCCTTCTGTTTTCTTAAGTTATAAATTGGCAAACAGGCAGGAACTGCAGGCTAATTTTTCGCGCCGCATCAACAGGCCCAGCTTCTTCCAGTTAATCCCCTATACTGACAGAAGTGATAGTTTATATATAACACGCGGTAATCCTGACCTTCGTCCTGAATTTACCAATTCGTTTGAGTTCTCTTACAGCAAAACGTATGGCAAAAACAATATGTTCCTTGCTTCTATATATTATAAATACTCGAATGATCTTATAACAAGTTTTCAGAAATCTGAATACAACCCAACGCTCGACAGGGTTGAATGGATAAACACGTATGAAAATGCAAATTCCGCTTATTCTTATGGCGCTGAGTTAACTTCTGTAAACTATGTAACAAAATGGTGGGATTTTAATTTGAACGTTAACCTTTACCGGTCAAAGATCAACGCAGAAAACCTGAGCACTTTAACACAGGATGGTATGCTGAGCTGGTTCGGAAAATGGAACAATAATATTAAATTGCCCGCCAATTTCTCTGTTCAGTTGTCTGCCAATTACCAGAGCAAAACAAACCTGCCGGTTAACCAGGGCCGCCAGATGTATGGGCCTTCACAATCTGCACAGTCAGCTTCACAGGGTTATATTAAACCTTTCTGGCGCACAGATATTGCTATCAAAAAAACATTTTTCAAAAACCAGGCAGCTGCTGTTACACTTAGTGTAAACGATATTTTCAGAACAAGCGCCAACAGGCAGATTTCTTATGCCGAAAACTTTTACCAGGATTATTACAGGTTAAATAATCCCCAGCTGGTACGCATAAACTTCTCTTACCGTTTTGGCAAGATGGATGTTTCATTATTCAAACGCCAGAACAAGAACCAGAGCACTATAGATCAATCACAAATGGGCATGTAATATCAACATATAAATAAACAAACAAAAGCCCCGCAATTGTTGCGGGGCTTTTGTTTTACTGCCTATCCATCTTCAGGTATTAATAATTCTTATAACTTGTGGCGATAAGATTGCAGTGCATGCTTAAACTTCTGCTTAATTTTAAATGGTATTGTTTGGTGACGGTTATTTTTTTCTGTCATGCACAAAGCTTCGCCCAGCTTACCTATAACGAATTAAGCGTTCAATACGACAGCCCGTGGACATACAAAAAATTGCAGCTTATTCCTGTTCGTTTTAAAAATATTGGTGGCGACACTGGTTATGCCAATAAGCAAATGTTTAATGGAAAAATAACCAGTTTTGATGATGCCATGCGCAGGCGTAAAATAATTGTGAAGGAAATGAGCGAGGGCGGTGCAGATGTATCAACGCTGATGATTAAAAACCGGTCGAACGAAAATATAATGCTGATGAGCGGCGAAATGGTACAGGGCGGCAAGCAGGACCGTGCTTTTGGCGAAACAGCCATTATTCCAAAGGGTAGGCGAAAAAATTATGTGCAGGTTTTTTGTGTTGAAAAAGGAAGATGGGATAATAAAGCAAAATCTTTCAGGCATGCGGGCACGGCAGATGCCGGCGTGCGTAAACAGATTGATGTTTCAAAACGGCAAAGCAAAGTTTGGAAACAGATTGACAATGAACTGTCGGAAAAAAATAAAAAGAATCATACATCAGCTTACCTGAAAGCATATAACGACAGCACTTATTTCGATACATCGTACCTGCATTATTTTATTGAAAAAATGAAAAGCAGCGACAGCGCTTATGCAGGTTTTATTGCCATTACGGGCAACCGCATTATAAGAGCGGATATTTTTGGCGGCACCGACCTCTGCCTTGCTGCTTACATTGAAAATATAAAAAGTTATGTGCATACATTGAAACCGGCGGATGGCATTCCATCAAAATCAAAAGAGGCAATAAAAGCTTTTACGGATAAATTCCTTAAAGATAAAACCACGCAAAAACAATACCTCGCCAAAAATGGCCGTATCTATTATAATGATGGCGTAATAATTCAATTGGTTGCGTATGATGATGAATAGCTTCTTTATGAAATCTGCTGACGATACTAACATCTTGCTTTGTAATTTTAACGCATGCTCAATAATCCAAGGTTCACTTCAGTCTTAAAAAAATACCAGGATACATTCCATGCGGTGGTGCCATTCAATGCAGCAAAAGATAAATTATTGCTGATGAACTTTACCGCAACCAATGCCGATTTGAATAATAAAGAGCTGGAAGATGCCGGTAAATTTGCCGCATATACAGATAGAAAGATAAAAGATGCAGGGGCTGTGTACGGCATTGGCGGCTATGCAGAATACCGTTCTATTTATAACCGCAGCGAAGTATTTGATGTGCCTGGCGCTGAGCCGCGGCGCTTGCATCTGGGCATAGATATCTGGGGCGATGCAGGCACACGCGTTTTTGCTTTTATGGGCGGGATGATCCATAGCCTGGCTTTCAACAACCGCTTCGGCGATTATGGCGCTACATTAATTTTATTGCACCAGTTAGATGGCATCGCATTTTATAGTTTGTATGGCCATATTTCATTAAACGATATCAATAACCGCCGCGCCGGTGAGTATATTACAAGAGGCGAAAAGTTTGCACAGTTTGGCAAGCCTGGAGAAAACGGCAACTGGCCGCCACACTTACATTTCCAGCTTATTTACGATATGGAAATGAAGAAAGGCGATTATCCCGGCGTTTGCAGTTATGGAGAAAAAGATAAATACCTCAGAAACTGCCCCGACCCTGATTTGGTTTTAAATATGATGCAATATGCAAAACAGGATTAATTTTTTCAGGCATAGTTTTATTACAGATAGCTCAGATCAAACGGAAGAAAAACAGATCTGTCGGCATATGTGCAATTTTTGAGCAACAAAATATTTTCAGCCACTCAATAAGTTTAATTGATTCATTATTTTTGAGCCGACAATCATCAAACAAAAAAATATGTCTGGACATACTTCTCCAAGCGATCCAAAGAAATTTACCGTAGTGTTATTTACAGGTATTGTTGTTGCATTTGTATTTGCTATGCTGATGATGCTGTGGCAAGGTGATTTTGAACATGATGAACACGGCGAAAGGCATTATAACACAACCGTTGTGGAGCCGGGTTATTAAATCCGTTAAACAAATAGTTTCCCGCTTAAAAAGAATGTGGTTAAGGTATTCTTCTTACCAGGCCTGCATTAATGCCGGTGCTTGATATAGAAAGTTTGCCGGTGCCTAACCCGTTGAGTGAAGTTTTATAATAAGGCTCTATGCGAATACTTGTCTTTTTTCCTGTTTTAAGTTCGTAGCCCGCACTCAGGTTTAAAACAGAAAACCAATTTTGCGGTGCATGATAATAAGCACGGCTGCCCTGGTGTTCTTCACCATCGCGCAAATAATCGTAATTATAGAATTCTTTGTTCATTAAATAAGAAGAAACACCGGCTGTTGCAAACCATACATGATTCTTCTTTTCAATAAAGTTATATTTAAAATTCACCGGAATTTCAAACATGGTGCAATAACCATCTACCGTTAAAATTTTTGCATTCCGAAAATATTCAATGCCCGATTTATCAAAATATTTGCCACT
>JAEWJV010000436.1 GCA_023386395.1 Bacteroidota bacterium | reverse complement strand
CCAATCGTCAGTACGATGAAGAAAATGATGTAACCAACAACTTTTTTACTCATGCCTGCAAAGTTATAAAAGCCATAAACAAGTAATTGTTAACGAAATTAATTTTGCAACACTGTTGCAAAACTTTAGCTTTGCATTCCGATGATAAAAACGCTTAGAAAAATTAACCTCGATACATTGGGAATTTCTGCCTCGCTGATATGCGCTGTTCATTGCGCCGTGCTTCCTTTGTTTTTTACAAGCCTGCCTTTATTTGGGTTAGAAATATTGCATAACAAGATATTCGAATACAGCATGATTGGTTTGGCGGGCTTAATCGGCTCTTATTCATTATATCATGGCTGGAAAAAACACCATCATAAAAAATTACCCCTTATTATTTTCCTGGCAGGCCTTGCACTTTTAATATCGAAAGAAGTGTTTGACGGCGTTGAAGTATTATTGCTGATACCTGCTGCTACGCTTATTATAAGCGCTCATATTTTGAATTACAAAGATTGCAGAAAAGCCAATCATTGCCATAAAAATGATTGTAACCACGATCATTTGGTTGGTTAATTGTTCGTGTATTGTACCGGCGCTTTGAGGCGTGAGGCTATGCCTGAACCTTCAACCCTTTTAAGATCATATCCCGTTTTCTGCTACCAATACATTTCTCGAAAAACTTTCCTCGAGTGAGATAATGGTATCAGTACGTTCAATGCCTTTTATTTTCTGAAGCTCGTCGTGCAGCACAAATTTTAGCTGGCTTATATCTTTGCACACCACTTCTGCAAACATGCTGTAATTACCCGTGGTATAATTAAGGCGTACAATCTGGGGTATCTTTTTTAACTGGGCCGCCACGCTGTCATACAGCGAACTTTTTTCAAGATAGATACCAATGAATGCAATAACATCGTAGCCCAGGATTTTAAAATCAATATTGAATTTTGTTCCGCGCACAACGCCAAGCTCCTGCATTTTTTTAATGCGTACATGAATGGTGCCGCCGGAAACGAACAGTTTTTTTCCAAGGTCGGCATAAGAAATATTGGCATTGTCCATCATAGCCTGGATTATTTGAAAGTCCAGTTTGTCAAGATTCAATTTACCGGTCATATTAGCGGATGATTTTAGAAAATATTTATCCAAATATATATTTTATTAAACGTTTTCTATAATTAAAAAATTTACCTTGAAAGATTTCTATTGAATTGGTTTTTAGTTTTAATATTGCACTGCAAACGCAATTAGTTCTTATACATACTGTGGGGTGATGAAATTTTTGGCAGACATGCCCTCTCGTCTCGGGGGTGAGGATTACGGGATAAACAAAATGTAGAGCCGACGTTACTTTTGGTAAGGCCGACCAGGGTTGACCACTAAACTTTGCATTTTAGCTAACCGCCTCGTGGAGGTTCGACCCCTCCCCCTACAGCTTAAAAGAGCCTTAGCTTGTGTGATTATGAATGAGTTAAGGCTTTTTTATTTTTAGCCGGAACACTAAAGCAAGCCCTGCCAACCAAATATTCTGTTCATCTTTCATTCTTATGTTGCAACTATCCATTGCCGCTTAAACATAAAAAAGCCGGCATAAAAGCCGGCCTGCATTCAAAGGTTAACAATTGCGTTTACTGGTATTCAAATTTTAGTTGTGTTTCACCATCGGTACTGGTGAGAGCATAGCCCTTTTCGTCGAATGTATAAGTAGAATTTATGCTATAATCTTCTTCTGTGCCGGGAAAATCCCAGGTTACGGAAAGCAGTTCATTCTCCACACCATATTGAATAGCAAAACCAGCCTGGTCTAATACCCAGTTGGTTACTTTAGGAAATATAGGTTTGTGATTGCCAAATGTGAAAGTAGCTGAATATTTATAAGCGCCGGTGCTGGTAATAGATTTGGGATTGCCATTGGCGTATGCTACTGCAAAGTTCATTGAAGTTTCGCCCTGCAACATATCCACTTTAATGTTTGTTACCTGGTTATTTGTTACAACATAGGTGAGCTTATCATCTTCAATTAAGGCATCAGGTTCGCCAGCCGTAAGCTGCCAGCTTTTGAATGTACCGGAAACCGGTATATTATTCTGATAGGTGTAAGTATAAACGTTTTTAAATTCATTGTCTTCCCTTTGTTCAATACCGGTAAGATTACCTGCATTATCATACGTAAATATTGTTGACTTTGAATCATCGGTGGTCTTAACTGATGCAAGGCGGTTATCGTTATTGTACGTTAAATTGTACGTCGTTACCTGTCCATCTTCAGTCTCAATAACCTTTACTAATTTCTTTCCGGAATTGCCCGGCCCGCCCGGCGCGGGATCAGACGAATCTTTTTTGCAAGATGCAAATGATAGCATAGCAACAGCAATAGTTGCAATAAGTGATAAGTGTTTCATGTGTTATGTTTTTGTTTTAGTGTTTACAGGCTTAGCTGCTTTTTTATTTATAATGCAATACTAAACCGCACACATCAAGTGGTACAGGTTTACCGTAATGAGTTGTATTTTGATAAGGATGAATTGAAGATACCAGGGATTATAAATTGTTTTCGGGAAGCGAATTGTTATATGGAGGATAACTCTTTATAATAAACGATAACACATTGAGCTATTCAATCATTGCGATTGTTCATTGCAAGGCAAAACAAATACAGGCAAAGAAATAATTGCCGGGAGAAAACTTAATTATAAAGGTTTACAGTATTAGCTATGGACAGAAAATTATTATTGTTTGCCAAACACTTTTTTTAACAGCTCAGTAGTGCGTGCTGCAGGGTTATCCCTGATGTCTTTTTCCTGCTGGCCTATCTCGTAAAAAATACCATTCAATGCTCTTCCAGTAACGTAGCTGGAGAGGTCGGTATCAAGTTTATTATTGCCAAAAAGATTTATCTTATTATAGGCGGTGGCTAAATCGTTCCAGTATTTTGTAGCATTTACCTTCTGCAGTGATTTTTCAATTACAGGCTTAAATGCTGTGGTTAAAGGGTCTGTGGTTTTTGTTTTAAGATAATGCGTTGCAGATGTATCGCCGCCTTTTAAAATGCCCCATGCATCCTGTATGGACATTTGTTTAATAGCATTTACAAATATGGGCGCTGCACTTTTGCTGGCATCTTCCGCGGCATGGTTCATAGAAGCGATGGCATCATCTGCAAGCTTACCAAGGCCCGCACTGCGTAATACCTGTTCAGCTTTCTGCGCTTCGGGCGGCAATAAAATTTTAATGGCAGCATTTTTTAAAAATCCATTTACCGCAGAGAGTTTCGACGTACCCTTTTGCGTGCCTTTTTCCAAAGCCTGTTTTAAACCGGCAACTACTTCTTCTGTGCTAAGCGAAGCATTGCCTTGCGATAATCCGCCCAATACATTACTTACAGAAGAACCTTTGGATACGGATTTTATTACTTTATCGAGGAGCTGTGCATGAAGTGCGGAGCAAATAAACAGGGTGGCTATAAGCAGGCTTAACAATTTTTTTGTATGCATGATTCAAAGATAACAGCACCGGTTTTAAGGTAGCGTTAAATGCGGCTGATACGGGCAGTTATTGAATCCAGGAAAAGAAAAATTGTCCGCTCTTAATACATTGCAATTTGTTTAAATAAATGTTGGTTTTTATATTGCCGTAAAACAAGCTGCTCATGGAAAATATACTTACTGCCAATCAACAAACGCTTACACGCGACAGCCTGCTTAAAAAATTCTTCAGTCTTTGGACGGTTTCTTATGTATATGCTTTTATGCTTACATCGCAGTTTAGTTTTCCCATACCCTTTCTTGAGCAGTTCGTGGTTTGGTTTGGTAAAACTTTTCTGCACCTGAAAGACCTGCATAAAATAACCAATACCGGCAGCGGCGATACTACGTACGATTTTGTTTTGATACTTGCTATCGTCATTCTTTCCTTACTCATCAGCATCATCATTTTATTTATTGACCGTAAACGTGCCAGCTATCGCCCGTTATATTTATTCACTATTGTTATTGCCCGGTATTATGTAGCCTTTACCATGATCACGTATGGCTTTGCAAAACTCTTCGACGGGCAGTTCCCTGCCAATAGCTATTCAAGGCTGGAAGAAAAGGTTGGCGATATGTCGCCCATGGGTATCGTGTGGGCATTTATGGGCGCATCACGTGCTTATACTTTTGTTTCAGGCCTGCTGGAATTTACCGGTGGCGTATTATTGTTATTCAGAAAAACCAAAACGATTGGCGCATTATTCTCCATGGCAGTAATGCTGAATGTTGCTTTACTGAATTATATGTATGATGTGCCGGTTAAAATATTTTCCACGCACATTGTATTGCTCTGTGTTTTTATATTAACGTTCAATTGGAAGTTGTTATATAATTTCTTTATCCGCCACCGTACAGAAAAGCTTGAATACAATAAACTGCGGGCGCCTAAAAATGGATGCAGGTTTCATTGAGGGTAATAAAACTTTTATTTATTGGTGTCATACTATGGAACAATTTTTATTACCTGCAAGCCACATTAAATAAAAAGCCGGTGCCCATGGAAGGGTTCTATACAGTGAATACGTTTGTATTAAACCATGATACATTGCCTGTAATTTCCGGCAAACAGGATACTGTTGGCTGGAGTAAAATGTTTGTACAATATCCGGGCAATGTATCTGTTAAACTGAATTCCGATACTACTATATGGAAAAAGATATTGGTTGATACGGTTAAGCAAACTTTTACTATCAGCAACTATGATTCCACGCAATACGCTTTGCTGCATTATGCCATACAAAATGACACGGTAATCTTCAACGGTATTATTAAAAAAGATACAGCCACCATTATATCTATCCGCAAACAAAAGAAAGATTATTCGCTGACGGGAAGAGGCTTTCACTGGATTAATGAATACCCGCCGAATTGGTAGTTTCTCATTTTACTTTTTATCTTGATACAAAAAGTAACAAAAAAATCAAGAGCGAATGATATTCAGCACATTCGCTCAACCGCCTTGATTAAGCTTTGCACTGATGACTCTTCAGCAGTTGAACCTGATGCTTATCTTAAACCATTATTCATAAGATTTTTCTGATTAAAAAATCATACAATCTCAAACAAGCAAAAGCGTTATATAAAAAACGAACGCAAATAATATGATTGAATATTCAATAAGCAACGTAATAATAAAGCAATCTACACA
>JAEWJV010000107.1 GCA_023386395.1 Bacteroidota bacterium | reverse complement strand
ATGCTACTTACAGTAACAATTATGATAAACTGAAGGATTTAAGTGACATAGATGGCAACCTTTATGATGCGGTAGGCAAACATTTAAAAAATGTAAAGAGAAAAGATATAGCGGATTATTCCGGCGATGATGAAGCCACACTTGCAACGGATGCGCGCTTTAAAGTACACGATTTTTATTACGCTGCTTATCCATACACTGTTGAATATGAAGACGAACAGAGCTTTGACGGCATTTTTTTTCTACCCCGGTGGATCCCACAGCGAACCGCCCGTTGCGCCGTGCAGCAAAGCAGTTTTATTGTAGAAACGCCGGTAGATTATAAACTCAGGTACAAGCAGTTTAATTATGCGGGCAATCCGGCAATCGTAAATGATGGCAAAAAGATTACTTATACGTGGGAAGTGAAAAATCTGCATGCCTTTGAAGATGAAGCTTTTTCACCGCAATGGGAGGAAATGACAACCTCGGTTTTTATTGCGCCTGTAAATTTTAAAATTGAAGACTATACCGGCGAAATGAATACCTGGCAAAATCTTGGAAAATTTGTAGCACAGCTAAATGCGGGCCGTGATATATTGCCCGAAAACGTAAAAAAGGATGTGCATGCCCTTACCGATAATCTATCTACACCAAAAGAAAAAGCTTTTGCTTTATACGATTATCTTCAAAAAAATACAAGGTATATAAGTGTGCAGCTCGGCATCGGCAGCTGGCAACCTTACGATGCGAAATATGTAGCCACAAAAAAATATGGCGATTGCAAAGCGCTTTCCAATTATATGAAGAGTCTCTTGAAAGAAGCCGGATTAAATGGTTATTATGTACTGGTTAATTCTGATGATGATGATACGCACGGGCTTTGGGAAGATTTTCCATCACCCTACTTTAACCATGCTGTACTATGTATGCCAAATGGAAAAGATACATTATGGTTTGAATGTACCAGCCAAACTGTAACACCGGGTTTTATGGGTTCGTCTGTAGGTAACAGGAAAGCTTTGATGATTAAGGATGATGGCGGCCACATTGTAAATACGCCTTCCTATAAAGCTGAACAAAATCTTCAAACCCGTGTTGTAACGGCGGCAATTGATGTACAGGGAAATTTAGATGCAACACTTATTACAAAATATACGGGCATTCAGCAGGAAATGCCGCATGCATTAATGTACCATACCACAAAAGAAAACCGTGAAAAGTATTTGAATGATGAATTGATCCTGCCTACTTACAAGGTTGATAAAACCGATTATTCAGAAAACAAAAGCTTAATACCTGAAATAAAAGAAGACCTGCATATAAGCGCCCAGGGCTATGCTTCTGTTTCCGGTAAACGTTTATTTATAAAGCCAAATTTATTTAATAAAGCAGGCAGTAAATTTAATACTGACGATAAGCGTTTATTTGATATTGAATATACTTATTCGTTTCATGATATAGATTCAATTGATATTAAAATACCTGATGGCTATAATCCGGAATCGCTTCCAAAAAGCCTTGATCTGAACAGCAAATTCGGAAACTATAAAATAGAGTTTAAAGTTGCTGACAACAATATCAGTGTAGTGCGAAACTATACAAGATTTGCCGGCCGCTTTCCTGCGTCAGACTATGCCGAATTTGCCAAATTCCTCAATGATATTTATAAAGCAGACCGCAGCCAGGTGGTGCTGGTAAAGAAAGAGAATTGATCAGGCTAATGCATTTGTGAAGGTGAATTTCATGAATCGTAAAAATTTCTGTACGAGAACCGTCATCTGTCAACTATCATCCGCCAACTTTATTTACTCACCTGCTTAAAACCTGAACTGGTAGCCTAGTGTAGCAATTCCTTCCAGATATCCAATTCCATGTGTGGCACGATTGCCTTTGGCTGTAGTTGTATTGACAAGTGCATCTATATATCGTACATAACCTGTTTTGCCGGTTGCTTCAAGAAAAAAATTCCGGAACATATAAAATCTTAAACCGCCTTCAACGCTAATATTATAACCTGCAATATGAAAGTCGTTATTCAGCTTATCACCGTGATAAGTAAAATCTGTTCTTGGAATATTGATGCCCGCGCCGGCTTTGTAAATAAGTGTAAGTATTTCTCTTGTTTTGGCCCTGTTTTCTACCAGCGATTTCTGTTCAAAATAATTTATATGCAGCCAGTTGGCGCCATCGGTGTGTTCAAAATGCAGGAAGTTTTCAGCATTTAGTATGCTGTCCCCATCCACATGCTGCCCTGCAATGGTACCGGTAACATGCACTTTTTGTCCATCTGTTACCACATATTTTGCGTGGTCAAAATTGAGCTCAATACCTTTTGTGAGGTTATGATTTAAATAGAAGCCAATCCGGTAGTTGTATTGAGGAATAGAAATCTCAGTGGGTTCTTTAATTATATCATCATAATCGCCTTTATCATGCGCTTTTGCATGATGCAGTACAAAGTTGTCCCCATTACTCATTTTAAAATGAATATTACTGCGGGTATATGTTTCGGCATTATAACCCCATTGCAGGTACATTCCATAAATAAGCTGTTTTTTGGGTGTTTGGGTTTTAGCGCTAAAAGAAATAAGGAAAACAGCAGGAATAAGAAAAATTAATCTTTTCACTTCAACTTCAATTGTTCAATTATTAAATGGCCGCAAAGCTAAGCAGGAAATGTTTTCAGTAAAAATTAAAACAAACTGTAATTTCTTCATAAAATCAGCAAGTTAAGTGACATTTTTTCATGAAGAAACCAGTGTAACTTTTCTGAATGATTTTTGATAATAATAATATCCGGATTTATACACTCACTTCTAAAAAGGAAAATTAATATATGAACTTAGGTAATTTCACTATAAAGGCAGCCGAAGCGTTTCAGCAGGCGCAGCAGGTTGCTTTTAATAATGCCAATCCCAACATAGAAACAGAGCATATCTTAAAATCGCTGCTGGAACAGCAGGATTCTCCTGTTGACTACCTGCTGAAAAAAAATAATGTTACCATAAACGTGCTTGAAACCAAGCTGGATGAAGCGTTGAAGAAGCTCCCGAAACAACAGGGTGGCGAAGCAGCGCAATCCATCAGCCGCGATGCCAATAATGTGATATTACGCGCCGGCGCCGGTCTTAAACAGTTTAATGATGAATTTATTACGCCCGAACACTTATTGCTGGCCATTGTGCAGGGCAACGATACTTCAGCTAAAATATTAAAGGATGCCGGCCTTACTGAGAAAGGGTTGGTTGCAGCTATTAAAGAATTACGTAAAGGTGAAACCGTAACTTCCCAAACCCAGTCGCAGGAATTTAATGCATTGAATAAATATGCAAAAAACCTGAATGAAATGGCAAGACAAGGCAAACTTGATCCTGTAATTGGCCGTGATGAAGAAATACGCAGAACATTACATATCCTTTCACGCAGAACAAAAAATAATCCGATCCTTGTCGGCGAGCCCGGTGTTGGTAAAACCGCGATTGCCGAAGGCATTGCTCACCGTATTGTAAATGGTGACGTGCCTGAAAACCTTAAATCAAAGATTATCTATGCATTGGATATGGGGCAATTGATTGCTGGTGCAAAATATAAGGGTGAATTTGAAGAAAGGTTGAAGAGCGTTGTAAAAGAGGTAAGCAACAGCGATGGAGAGATCATTCTTTTTATAGATGAAATTCATACGCTCGTTGGCGCCGGTGGCGGTGAAGGTGCTATGGATGCGGCTAATATTTTAAAGCCCGCATTAGCCCGTGGCGAATTGCGTGCTGTTGGTGCAACTACTTTAACTGAATATCAGAAATTCTTTGAAAAAGATAAAGCGCTGGAACGCCGTTTCCAGAAAGTACTGATTGACGAACCAAGTGTTGAGGACGCTATTTCCATTTTGCGTGGTTTGAAAGACCGTTATGAAACACACCATCATGTACGCATAAAAGATGAAGCAGTTGTTGCTGCCGTTGAATTATCGCATCGTTATATCACCGACAGGTTTTTGCCTGATAAAGCTATTGACCTGATTGATGAAAGCGCTGCAAAACTTCGCCTTGAAATGAATTCAATGCCCGAAGAACTGGATAACCTGGAAAGACAAATACGCCAGTTGGAAATTGAACGGGAAGCTATTAAAAGAGAAAATGATGATGATAAATTAAAGATGCTGAATGTTGAAATAAGCAACATGAGTGTTGAACGCGATACGCTGAAAGCAAAATGGAAACAGGAAAAAGAACTGGTTGAAAAAATACAGAACGCAAAAGCTTCCATAGAGCAGTTAAAACTTGAAGCAGAACAGGCGGAGCGTAATGG
>JAEWJV010000379.1 GCA_023386395.1 Bacteroidota bacterium | reverse complement strand
CATTACATCCAACAGGGCTGCCGCATTCTGGTATCCTTACCAGATAAGGTTTGATAAACGCGGCATCGCATGGGGCAAAAAAAGCTATGATTTTTTTAAAGTGCTTGCAAACGATGCTGCATCAGGTATAAGCATGAAACACCTGGTAAAAGTGATACGTAAAGATGTGGTGGAAGAAGAACCGGTGTGGCTTGAATTTATTCCCGAAGGCGTTTGTACAATGGTGCCCGAAGATCAGTTAGCACCTGGTATACAAAAAGCTTATGATGTATTGGTGCCGCTGGTTGAAACGCAGATATTTCTTCCTTACCTGCAAAATATTTTTTCAACACGCAATGTTGTTTTCAAACAACAGGAAGTAAAAAATTTTGAGGAGCTTTCATCATTCGACATCATTATTAACTGTACTGGTTTGGGGGCACGCAATTTATGCCATGATGAAGCTATTATTCCTATACGCGGACAAATAGTTTTGCTGGAAACCGACACATCAATGCCTATTTATATGGACAATGAAACGCCCTTGTATATTGTGCCGCGTAAAGATGCTATGATTGTTGGCGGCACTTATGAACGCGGCGTTTATGATGCAGTAACAGAGCCTGAAACATTAGAGCGCATTCTTTCCAACGCTTATAATGTTTTTCCTCAATTAAAAAATCATAAGGTATTGGGTAACTGGGCAGGCCTCCGGCCTTATCGCCCGCAGGTGAGGGTGGAGCATGAACCTGGCACCAACATCATCCATAATTATGGTCATGGCGGCAGCGGTTTTACTTTAAGCTTTGGCTGCGCATCAGATGTGGCAAACCTTGTTGAACAAATGAATTGATCTATGAGTATTACAATCAGAAGAATAGTTAAAGAAGATTGTGCACGCCTGCTTGAACTCGTGCATGAGCTGGCGGTTTATGAAAAAGCACCTGATGAAGTTACGGTAACACTTGACCATTTTATTGAAAGCGGATTTGGCGAAAAGCCTGTGTGGTGGGGCTTTGCCGCCGAAGAAGATGGCATTGTACTGGGCTTTGTTTTATACTACATACGTTATTCAACCTGGAAAGGCCAGCGTATGTACCTTGAAGATTTTTTGGTTACCGAAAAGGCACGCGGCAGAGGTATTGGCAAACTGTTGTTTGACCGTTTGATTGAAGAAGCTAAAGAAAAAAAGTTCAACGGTATTGTGTGGCAGGTACTGGAATGGAACGAATCTGCTATCAATTTTTATAAAAAATACAATGCATCTTTTGATGCTGAATGGATTAACTGCAGCGTTGAAATAAAGTAGTGTAATTAATCATAGATACTTCTCATAAATTAAGAATTTGTTGAGTTATCATTCTGAATACCGGTCAGACGCTTTAGTAAACACTGATCCATTTACTTCTAAAAACGTCAGACCGGTAGCTGGTAATAATGCCCTTTAATCTGCCAGGAGCTTCCCGGATAAATAAATTATATAGCTATTTTTTAGTCATCATTATCATCAACAATAACAGAAACGGTTTCTTTTTGTTTTAATGACGATGCTTTTTTTACAAGATTGATAAACTCTTTCCTGTAGCCTTCTTCATCGTTTGCAATTGCGGATTGTGCCATATCTCTTACCGTTGAAAAATCAGCCACGCCTTTATATTCAGAATTGCGCAGCAACATGCCAAATGCAGCGACGGCGGTTGCAAAGCGAAAATTATCCGATGTTGAATTGAAAGCAATGTTTTCATCTTTTAACGGGTGTTCAATCAAAATGCTCTTATCGCCATCCGCTTTTTTATAACGCAGCTTTATGTTCATTACCTCGTCATTAAAATTACGCTTTGATAATGGTTTTATTTTTTGATACCGCAACGCATCCACATCTTTCAACATGGTATCTTTTATACCGGCCGGAATCAATTCATATAAAGCTGTAACTGTGTGGCCGCTGCCCAATTCGCCTGCATCTTTTTTGTCATCATTAAAATCTTCTTTATTCAGCAAGCGGTTTTCATAACCAATCAAACGGTAACCCTGTACTTTTTCAGAATTGAACTCAATCTGCAGCTTTACATCTTTTGCTATTGTAAATAATGTTCCGCCAAACTCGTTTACAAAAACTTTTTTAGCCTCGCTGATATTATCAATATAGTTATGATTTCCGTTTCCTTTATCGGCAAGCGTTTGCATTTTTGCATCCTGGTAATTACCCGTTCCAAAGCCCAGTACAGAAAGAAACACGCCGGAGCTTCTCTCCTCTTCTATCAGGGTTTGCAGTTCATCTTCGCTGCTTTGGCCCACATTAAAATCTCCATCGGTACAAAGTATAACGCGGTTGTTGCCGCCTTTTATAAAATTATTCCGGGCAGTTTTATAAGCAAGCTGAATACCTGCCCCGCCTGCAGTTGAGCCGCCTGCTTCCAGTGCATCAATGGCGTCTTTGATCTTCGTCTTTTCATCGCCGCTTGTTGATGGCAACACCAAACCCGCATTGCCCGCATATACCACCAATGCTACTTTATCCTGCGGCCGCAATTGGTCAACCAATAATTTTAAAGATGATTGTACCAATGGCAGTTTATCAGGCTCATACATGCTGCCGCTAACATCAATAAGGAAAACAAGATTGGAAGCAGGGAGGTTTTGGGTTGAAATTTTCTTTCCCTGCAATCCAATCATTACTAATGTATGTTGGGCATTCCATGGGCAGTTTGATATTTCTGTATTAATGCTGAATGGCGCATCGCCTTGCGGTTGCGGGTAACTATAATTGAAATAGTTGATCATTTCTTCAATACGCACAGCGCCAGCCGGCGGCAACCTGCCATCATTTATAAAGCGACGTATGTTGGCGTATGATGCAGCATCCACATCAATAGAAAAAGTGGAAAGCGGGTTATCATTTGTTTTTAAGAAAGGATTTTCAACAATGTGATCATAACCTTCCGTATTGAAGTTGCCGTTATAACGCCATGATTCATCATATTCTTTTTTCTCTTTATGCCGGGTTGAATTCATGCTTTTACTGCCGCGTATATAAATACCTGCGGCCCTGCCACTTAATTGCTGAGACATAACCGGCGCTGTATTTAAAGCAAGATCGGTGCTTTCATTTCCATAACCAACTATCACCACTTCGTTAAGGTTTGAAACCTGTGTTTTAAGCACAATCGTATAATCTGATTGATCAGAAAGCTTTACTGTTGCCGTTTTATAACCAACATAAGATACCTCCAGCGCTTTAACCTTATCATCAACAACAATAGAAAATTTACCATTAACACCTGAAACAACTCCGCTATTTGTGCCCTTTGCAACAACAGAGACGCCCATAACCGGTTTCCGATTTTCATCCTGTATTGTTCCTGTTATTGTTCTGTTTGTTTTTGAAGTAAATGCAAAGCTTAGCAGGGCGAGCAGAATGCCCGCAAAAAATATCTTTTTCATATTGCTTGATTAACGGTTATTTAATTACTTTCTTTAGTTTTTGAGATGGATGTTGTTATCATCCTGTAATTCCCCGTGGGCATATTAAAACGAATTGTGCTGTCGGGCTTTATTATATACACGTTATCCGGTGTAGCGGTATAAATATCAAAATGATTACCGTTTCCTTTATAAGTAAGTTTTGGTGTTGGCAGCTTTAAAATATCATTGTTTAAGCTGTCTGTAAACGGATACGCCGGCCTGGCTTTTTGCTGCGCATTTACAATTGAAAAAGAAAGCAGGGCAACCATGGTGCAGATAATTATTTTTCCTGTGCATGATTTATTCGTTTGCATAGCAACTGGTTTAATAAGGAGATGCAAATAATTTCCTGATTACATAAGGCGAAAGAAAAAATTTTAAAGCATTTGTAATTTTGAAACCACCAAGGCACAAAGACGCGAAGTTTCACCAGGCTTTATGCATCTTTGTGAGGTCTTATCATTATTCACAAACATTGCCTGCACAGTTAAAACATATACAATCCATCGCATCATTAACAGATGAAGCATTGCTGGTTGAATTTAAAAAGCAAAACGACCAGCAACTGCTGGCACAATTGTACCTGCGTTATACCAGCCTTGTATATGGCGTGTGTATAAAATATTTAAAAGATGCAGAAGCTGGGAAAGATGCAGTGATGAATATTTACCAGGAATTATTAACAAAGCTGCAAACACACGAAGTAGATAATTTTAAAAGCTGGTTATATGTAGTGGCAAAAAATCATTGCCTGATGCAGTTGCGGAAAAATAAAAAAATGCAAACTGTGGAATTTACGCCAACGGTTATGCAATCGGAAGACTTTTCGCATCTTGACGATGTGCTTGAAAAAGAAAGCGAATTAAAAAAGCTGGAATTTTGTATTGAACATTTGCCGGATGAACAAAAGCAAAGCATTCAGCTATTTTATCTTGAAAACAAATGTTATAATGAAATAGTGGAACAAACCGGTTATGAATGGAATAAAGTGCGAAGCCTTATACAAAACGGGCGGCGTAATTTAAAAATCTGTATGGAAAAAAATGGCTGAGCCGTTAAAACATATTAATTATTCGTTTGAAGATATTCAGCGGTATTTGCAGGGCAGCATGTCGGCAACAGAAATGCATGACATAGAAAAAGCTGCCTTGCAGGACCCGTTTCTGGCCGATGCCATAGAAGGTTTTAATGAAGCCGATATTAACACAGCCAAACAACATTTGAATGAAATAAATGCGGGCCTGTTTGCAGAAAAACAAAAAACTAAAATCGTTGCCTTTAATAAAAGAACAAGGTGGCTGAATATTGCCGCTTTGGTTATTGTATTGGCCGGCATTGGTTTGGTAATATCTTTCTTAACAAAAACATCATCTTCAGATAAGCAGGCAGAGATTGCAAAAGTGCGGCAGATGCCGGTTAAAAAAGAAGCTGTAAAAGATTCTGCTGTTGCACCGGCTAAAGCTGCTGATGAAATCGGGCAGGCAGATACAGCTTTATTAATTGCAGAAAATAAAGTTGCAAAAAAAGCACAGCCTCCATCAGTTAAAACAAAGAAAAAAGAAAAAGCTGAAGTTGTTGGTACCAATGCGTCAAATGAAGCGGAAGCAGATGCTTATAAAACAGATGTTTCGATTGCAGCTTCCCCTGCTTCTGTTCCTGAAAAAACGATGATGTCAAGATCATATTCTGCAGCTTCTGCAGCAAATGCAGACAGCCTGCGAACAACTTTGCAGGGGAAGGTTAGCGGCCTTTCTGTTCTGCCGACTACTTTTTCCGGGAAAGTGGTTGATGAAAACAATAAGCCTATTGCAGGCGTTTCTGTGATTTCAGCAGATAATAAAGCCGCAGTTTTAACCGATATAAATGGTGATTTTAACCTGCAAAAAAATGATACATCATTACTTGTAACGGCAAGCACTGTTGGCTATAACACCCAAAGCACCGCATTACAGCAGGGTTTTAATAAACCTATCATGTTAAAACAAAGCAGCGAGTCTTTAAACGATGTGGTGGTTACTGGTTACGGTATAAAAAGAAATGCATTTACAGATTCACTCATCCGTGCGCAAAGAAAAATGAGCGGCGATTCTGCCATGCCAGTGGGTGGATGGAATAATTTTAATAACTATGTGGTTACACAATTGAATAAGGACACCACAACATCGGGCATAACCAATCCAAGAGACCTTGTAGAACTGGAGTTTTTAATAGATAATTCCGGCAATCCTTATAATATTAAAGTAACCAAATCGCCCAATGATGTGTATAGCACAAAAGCCGTAGAGATATTAAAGCACGGCCCAAAATGGACGAAACCGGCGAAAAAGAAAAGGGCTAAAGTGGTAATTAACTTTTAGTGGCCGGGTTTCGTACGCTCCGTCAATCACAAAATATTGTTGAAATTTTTTGCCCGGGGCAAAGAAGTACCCTAAAGGATTCCCAATTCCAGGTGCCAACAGATGCCATCTGCACTGCTGCTGAAGGGAGTGACACAAGGAAGACGCCATTTGTTCAATTGCCGGTAACATATAAATAATCTTAAGCGCAGCTTTGATAATTCCGCAAACCGTGAAGTTTCTATTATGATGCAGAAGTGAAATTTTGTCATTCCTTTCTGAAAGCTTTTCTTTGCCGCCACTTTTAAAACTGTCAGGGTTAGCGATTCCGTGAAAATTTGGCTTTAAGCCCGGCAGTGGCAAAAAAATTGATAACGGATTGCCTGCCGACAGGCAACCTTCTATTC
>JAEWJV010000301.1 GCA_023386395.1 Bacteroidota bacterium | reverse complement strand
CCCTTTCATATAAGGCAATATTCTGCGGCGTTAATGTAACGGTTGCCCCGGCCTTAGGAATTTGCAGCGGGCCGTAATTATCAAGCGCCCATTTAAAATTAGTTGTATCAAACGGAAACAGGTGCGTGCTTACTTCGGTTAAGGCATAGATTGAAATGCGCTTAACATTCGGTTGTCTTTTTACAATGGCGGCCTTTTCCGGTGTAAGGTTCATGTAATATATTTTCTGGCTGCCATCCACCTGCACCTGGTCGTTGTTCTCAATATCCATATCCAGAGAATCCTGTAAAAACTGCGGGCTGAAAATAGTGCCATTCGTTTCAACCATATAATCAATCTGCGAAGCAGGCCCCACAAAGGCCGGCTGGTTATTTACATACAATACGCCCTCTTTATTTTGTATCACATCGCCCGGTACGCCTACGCATCTTTTTATATAATTATCGGTTTTATCAAAAGGATGAACAATAACCGGGTAGGTTGCATTTAAAGCATCACGGTTGCCATTAAACTGCTCACGCAATACATCATAATACAAAACCTTACTGCCATACCCTTCCAGGTTAATAATGGTATCGCCGGCGGGCACATTAAACACCACCACATCATTTCTTTTTATAGATGTATAACCCGGCAACCGTTTATAAGGCAATTCTATCCACTTTAAATAAGACGGTGTTGTGGGCATGCCGGGCATGGTATTATGCACAAAGGGAAAGCTTAACGGCGTTGCAGGAAGCCTCGCACCATAACTCCACTTGCTCACAAACAGGAAATCGTTTATAAGCAATGTTTTCTCCATACTTTCAGACGGTATGGTATAAGCCTCAAAAATAAAAGTGCGTATAAGCGTTGCAGCTACCACGGCAAAAACGGCCGCATCAATCCATTCCCTGGAAGCAGATTTTTTATAGCGTTTCATCACTTCTTTACCACCCCATCTTACATCTTTCGAAAAACCGATATACGGCAAATAAATAAAAGGCAGGAACACCAGCGCCGCATGTTGCAAAAGTGTGAACTGACCGAAATGCATTACAAAAATGATGGTTATCCATATAGTGATGAACTGCCCTAAGATTGGAACTAACTGCAGCCAGAACCAAACTTTTTTTATACCCGTCGCTTCTGCCATGCACCAGGTATTGTAAAATGGCACAAAGGCTTTCCACGAAGCAATTCCCGCTTTTTTAAACAAACCATAAACACCTATATGCCAGCCAATGGTTCCAACTATAAATAAGATCCAACCCATAATTTTATTTTATTAAAGGCAACAAAAATAATGTTCTAATTATGCAACTGCAATTAAGCAAAGTAAAGTTTTCTTAAATATGTTTAGCGTTTATAATACAATGCAGCCGGTTATTGCAAAGCAAATCCAGGGGGTAAGATGATGAATAATAAACAAATTCAGCATTATTTTTTGAATGATAATCCTTCAGCCTGCAACGCTTCTTTAAGTTTTGGTATAGAAGATGGCCCCACGCCATGAAAAGATAATACCGCCTTTTCCGTAAGCTGCGAAAGCTTCTTTAAACTATTGATACCATTGTTTTCCAAAGCCCGCCTTGCGGGTGCAGGCAGCGTTGTCAACAAATTATTCTGAAGCAAAGCCTTTTGTTTTTTTGATTTACCGGTTTCCGCAACGGCAGCTTTTTTAGTTGATTGCCTGCCCGCTTTCCTTAAAGCTTTTTCCATATTTTCTGCAACCCTGAACGCAACAATCTTTGTTATAAGTTCAAGCGGTAATGGCTTATCCAGCGGAAACTGAACAGAACCTTTTGCCCCGGCATATACACTCAGCTCTTTCTTAAATGCTTCAATACCGGATGCCGCCGGGTAAAACCCAATATGATTTTTATAACCCGCAAAATGCACAAGGTTACCGCTTAAAGTAAATGTGGGAATGCCATAACTAATAGTTTCCGCTGCCTGCGGTGCAGCCTTTTTAATAGTGCTGCGCATTTGCTTTAAAAGCTTTTGCACATTGTTGGGAAATGCTGAAATATATTCATCAGTGTTTTTAGCAACCGTCATTATACATGGTTATTTAAAAAGTAAGCTACATTAAAATTTCAAATTATTACTCATACAAAAACGCAGCGCTGCAAAAGCATTGCCGCCCACCCTCCACATGATGCAACGTTAAAACTTTCTGAATGTAAAAACATTTTTTAAACCGGCATTTGAGGCTTTCGTCAAGGCAACAAATTTTTTTATTTATGAAAAAGAATCTTTTATTAATTGCCTGTGCAATGTTCTCCCTTTCCGTTTTTGCACAAACACCCTCCACTGCATCCAAAACCCATAAACACGCTGCCCAAACCACAGCGGTAAAAACCGATGAAGCCACCACAGCCACTTCCAAAGCCACTTTAGCGAGTGATAAGGCTAAGAAGAAAGAAGATGCTGCTAAGAAAGCTTCGGTTACTGTAAAGAAGCAAGACAAAAAGCAGGTAAAGGCCGACAAGAAGGCCGTTAAGTCCAGCAAAGAAATGGTAAAGAAAGATAAAAAAGCAGCAAAGAAAGCCGCTACATCTGCAAGTCCGGCCTCTAAGCAGTAATTAAACACACAACAGTCACAATGAAAAAGACCGTTTCAAGTTTTTGTTTGAAACGGTCTTTTTATTTACAGATGTTTCAGTTGGTGTGATGCCGGCTGATATAGAAATGTAAGAATATAATTTGCACGATTTAATTAACTATTGGTGATTAAAATACCAAGTCCTGATAAAACAATTAATAGCAGAAGTTCGATAATGAATAGTTTAAGTGCAGTCTTGATTTTGGTCTGCACGAAATAATCAAGTATAATTAATAATGAGGAAAATCCAACTGTCATTAAGAATGCAAAAATGCCCCACCCGTTATCACTTTCTTTATAATTTAGAATTGTCATAACTAACATAAAAATAATAAGACAGACCGCGGCTAAATTCAATAACGTAAATTTTCGAGTCATAGATTATAGATTATTGATGAGCTTAATTTTTAGCAATTTTCGATAATGAGGCTCCATTACTCAAAAGCCAAGCTACTTATACTTGCGCCAGATGAGGGGTTAGGATATAAT
>JAEWJV010000495.1 GCA_023386395.1 Bacteroidota bacterium | reverse complement strand
AACTATGACTGGTAACCCTGGCCTTCGATAGCGCCGGTTAAATGGCAACCGGGTTTGGTGCCAAAGAAATTAATTCACCTTTTCACCCAGCCATTGCTGCCTGCCATAGCCTGGAAAAACATGTTTTTCGCTGTGATAGGAAGAACGCACCAAAGGGCCGCTTTCCACATAGTCAAAACCAAGCGAATAACCTATTTCCCTGAATTCTGCAAATTCATCCGGATGCACAAAACGTTCAACCGGCAGATGTTTGACAGTAGGCTGCAGATATTGGCCGAGCGTAAGCACATCAAGATTTACAGCAGCCAGGTCGTTCATGGTTTCAATTACTTCTTCTTTGGTTTCGCCGAGGCCCAGCATAATACCCGTTTTAGTGCGAACACCCAATTCTTTCAGGTAACGAAGCACTTCGAGGCTGCGGCGGTATTTTGCCTGTATACGCACCTGCCGGGTAAGCCGTTCAACGGTTTCCATATTGTGGCTGATGACTTCGGGCGATGCTTCGGCAACTTTTTCTATTTGCTCATGTATGCCTTTAAAATCCGGGATTAACGTTTCAAGTGTTGTATCCGGGTTTAAAGCTTTTACGGCTTTTATAGTATTGAACCATACAGTTGAGCCGCCATCTTTAAGTTCATCCCGGTCAACGCTGGTAATTACAGCATGTTTTACTTTCATTAAATGAATGGCTTCTGCCACACGCTGCGGTTCATCCCAGTCAACCGGTTCCGGCCGGCCGGTGGCTACGGCGCAGAATCCGCAACTGCGGGTGCAAATGTTGCCCAATATCATGAACGTTGCTGTACCGGCGCCCCAGCATTCACCCATATTAGGGCAATTGCCGCTCTCACAAATTGTGTGAAGTTTATGCGTATCTACAAGGTTGCGTACATGTTTATAGCTTTCGCCAATGGGTAATTTTACACGTAACCAGTTTGGCTTTTGATATCTTGGTTTGATGCTTTGCTGCGATGTGCAGGCTGTTGTTTGTTCCATGCTCCTATCTCCTGTTTTAATTCACATTACCTGTCTCAAATTGCCCTGGATTATTTCGGGTAAAATGAAATCCAGACATTTTTAAAAACAGGTAAAATTATAACTAAAGCAGGTTATAGAGAAATTTAGGCAATCAGGGACCTACAGTATAATAGATTACTTTTTTGTTACAGTTATGCTACGTTTTTTGGCTGCAGGTTTTGTTTTTGCGCTCTTTACCCGCTTTACAGATTTTTTCGCCGTTGTTTTTTTGCGATTGCTTTCCCATATTTTATTACTTGTTTTTTCTACCTGCGTTATAGTTTTCTTAGAAACAACAGATTTACCTTTTAATGTAACATCTTTCTCCGATGCATACTTGTCGTTATGCTTAATCAGCAGCCAGCTATTCTCACCCTGGTAATTGGTTTTCACCAGGGCAAATTCACCTTTTAACTTTTTGCCATGCATTACGATTTTTAAACTGCCGGCATATAGCTGCTTCAATAAAACCTTTTCATTCTCCTTTTTGTCGCCTGTGTCTTCCAGTGGTGTATAAGTGCCTTCATCCCAAACAATCACAGTGCCAGCGCCATAATTGCCTTCGGGAATTATACCTTCAAAAGACCTGTAATCAAAAGGATGGTCTTCTACCATTATGGCCAAACGTTTATCTTCCGGATTAAGCGAAGGGCCTTTAGGCACCGCCCAGCTTTTGAGCACCCCTTCCATTTCTAACCGGAAATCATAATGCAGGCGCGATGCGTCGTGTTTCTGTACCACGAATACCAATTCTTTTTTTAAAGTTTTGCCACCGGTAGGTTCCGGTGTTTTAGTAAAGCTGCGTTTCTTTTTATATACTGAAAGGCTCATACATTTTTAAAGAAGTGTATATCAAATAACCCGCCAAAGCCCATGATAAATGAACGAAGCAACGTCGCAGGCATTGAAAACATCCCGGTTCTTTATAATGCAGATGTGCAAACATTGTAGTAACGTTATAGCCTTTAATTATTATAAATTTTTATTATTGCACAAACGGGTAACAATAATCACCACTAATAAGTAATAATGAAATTAAAGAAAGCATTCGTTTTCCTGCTCTGCACTATTGGCTTAAATTCTTTAAACGCTCAGAAATTTTATAAACAAACTGCGGATTCGCAACGTTGGGTTGACAGTGTGTTTAATTCTTTAACGCCTGTGCAGCGCATAGCGCAATTAATGGTGGTTCGTGAAAGTACCGTCGCCTCGGGAAGGCCGGTATATTTAAATGCAAAAGTGGAACAACTTATCCGTGATTATAATATCGGTTCTATTTGTTTGTTCCAGGGCGGACCGGTAAAACAGGCCGGCTATATCAATTATTTTCAGCAGATAGCGCAAACGCCGTTAATGGTTTGCATTGATGGCGAAACAGGTTTAGGCATGCGCATGACAGACAGCGTTTTTAAATTTCCTGACCAGCTTACTATTGGCGCCGTGCAGGATGCAGCCATTGCTTATGAAGTAGGCAGGGCTATCGGCAACCAATGCAAACGCATGGGCATACAGGTAAATTATGCGCCCGTAGTTGATATTAATAATAACCCCAACAACCCCGTTATTAACTTCCGTTCATTCGGTGAAGACAAATACAAAGTGGCTTTGCTGGGCACGCAATTAATGCGCGGCATGCAGGAAGAAGATGTAATGGCCTGTGCCAAGCATTTTCCCGGCCATGGTGATGTAAGTGTTGATTCACATCTTGATTTACCGGTTATTTCAAAATCGTTTGGTGCGCTGGATTCGCTGGAATTATATCCTTTTAAAACTTTATTTAATGAAGGCGTGGGCAGCGTAATGATTGCGCATTTAAGTATTCCGGCTATTGATAAAACGCCGCATCTTCCCACATCGTTATCACAAAAAAATGTAACTGATCTTTTAAGAAGGGATCTTGGTTTTAAAGGTATTTCTTTTACTGATGCGCTGGAAATGCAGGGTGTTGCCAAATATTATCCGCAGGGCGATGCTGCCGTAAAATCTTTATTAGCCGGCAATGATATGTTGTGTTTGCCTGGCGATGTGCCGCAGGCTATTCAAAGAATCCAGGCTGCTATCGCCAATAAAATTTTGGATTCAATTGATATTGATAACCGTGTAAAAAAAGTATTACTCGCAAAATATAACCTGGGTTTAAGCAAGGCCGGCTATATCAATCCAGGTAATCTGTATAAAGATTTAAATAAAGACGTGTTACCCTTAAGAAGAAAAACGGCAAGGCAGGCTTTTACTTTACTGCGATTGAAAGATGATAATCTCTTTCCGCTCAAACCAAATAAAAAAATAGCTTATATAGGTGTTGGTGAATTTGATACAAGCAGCGCTTTATCCACTTTTCTTAAAATTGAAAAAGAAGCCGATGTGTATTTAATGAGTTATAACGATAACGCGACGGTAGCTGCCTCCATAGAAAAAGCTGTTAACGGCAAATATGATGCAGTTATAATCGGCGTTCACAATTTCAATAAATATCCTGCAAGAAATTTTGGTTTATCGGCCAATGCGCTCGGACTTGTAAAAGATCTTCAGTCTAACAACAAGGCATTAACCATGGTTTTCGGCAACCCTTACGCATTAAAGAATTTCTGTGATGCGGATAATATAATGGCTTGTTATGAAGATGATGCAATCTTCCAGGAGGCTGCATTTGCCTGGCTTGAAGGCGAATTTGTTGCATCTGGTAAATTACCTGTAACGGTTTGCGATGCTTTTCATTATGGAGATGGTATTGTAAATCTTGGATTAAAAGAATTGCAAACCACAAGCCCTGCAGAAGTTGGTTTAGACAGCACAAAACTTTATACAATCGACAGCCTGGCCAGCGATGCCATTGCCAAACATGCAACGCCGGGCTGCGTGGTGATGGTTGTAAAAAACAATAAAATTGTTTTGGATAAAGCTTATGGCAAACTCACTTATTATACCAGCGAACCAGCAACACCCCAAACGGTTTATGACCTTGCTTCCGTAACAAAAATTTCTGCAACCACCATATCTGTAATGAAACTGTGGGAAGAAGGATTGCTCGATCTTGATAAAACACTTGGTTATTATTTGCCCTGGGTTCGGGGCACTAATAAAAGCAGCTTAACCTTAAGAGATATACTGCTGCACCAGGCGCGGCTGGTTGCTTATATACCGTTCTATAAAGAAATAATTGATGCCAACGGGGAACCTTTTCCGGGTTACTTTGAACATTACAGCGATGATTCAGTTTACACGGTGCATGTAGCAGATACTATGTATATGCGTAAAGACTGGGTTGATACTATTTATCAGCGCATACTGCAAAGCAAACTATATCCCACAAAAAGATATGTTTACAGCGATAATGATTTTATTTTTCTCGGAAAGATAGTAGAACAATTAACCGGTATGCCTTTGAATGAATATGTAACTAAAACATTTTATAAACCCATGCATTTATACAACACCACTTTTAAACCCAACGAACATATTGCTATTAATAATATTGCGCCAACAGAAGATGAACAATATTTTCGTTTGCAACTGCTGAGAGGTTATGTACACGATCCCGGCTCTGCCATGTTTGGCGGCGTTGCAGGCCACGCAGGTTTGTTCAGCAATGCGCATGATCTTGCTATTTTATATTCTATGTTGCTAAACGGTGGCGTGTGGGATGGCGTGCGTTATTTAAAGAAAGAAACCATTGATTATTTTACAGCTTATCACAGCAAGATCAGCCGCAGGGGTTTGGGATGGGATAAGCCCGAAAAAGATAATGCCAAAGAAGATATTCCCTATCCATGTTTAAGCGCTTCGCCACAAACCTTTGGCCACACAGGGTTTACGGGCATCAGCGTTTGGGTAGATCCCAAATACGATCTCGTGTTTATTTTTCTTTCCAACCGTGTTAATCCTGAAGGCGGCTCAAACGGCAGGCTCAGTACTTTAAAGGTGCGCATGAATATGATGGAAGCCGTTTATCAGGCTATGACCAAACAATAAAAAAGCGAAAGCCTTTTTAAGTTTAAGTTATGTTATCAGCTATTGATACGTTGTGGCATCTGCGTTGTGTCACTCCCTTGTACTGCATATTTTTATGGCAGCGCAAACCCTAAAGGATTTTACTTTGCTGCCATCTGAAAATCACTCATTTCAACAACCTATCTTTGAGCAACAAGTTTTAAAATTTATAATTATAGTATAATGGCAACAAGGAAAGATTCAAAAGCAAAGCATAAGACAGTATTCAGCAAGGATTCACTCAGCTTTCTGAAAGAATATATCAACACGGCATCTCCCGTTGGCTTTGAAAGCAGCGGGCAAAAGGTTTGGCTTAACTACATCAAAGATTATGTGGATACAACTTTTACCGATCCTTACGGTACTGCTGTTGGCGTAATTAATCCCGATGCGCCATTCAGGGTTGTAATAGAAGCGCATGCAGATGAAATAAGCTGGTTTGTAAATTATATAAACGACCAGGGTTTGATTTATCTTAAACGCAATGGCGGTGTTGATCACCAGATTGCGCCGGCCATGCGGGTAATTATTCATGGCAGGAAAGGCCCTGTAAAAGCAGTGTTCGGATGGCCGGCTATTCATACGCGGCATTCATCTCCCGATGCGAAAGAGCCGCAGCCAAAACCGGATAATTTATTTCTTGATTGCGGCGCCCGCAGTAAAAAAGAAGTGGAAGCATTAGGCATACACATCGGTTCTGTTGTTACTTACCAGGATGGTTTTGATGAATTGGCCAATAACTATTTTATAGGCCGCGCCATGGATAACCGTGTTGGTGGTTTTATGATTGCAGAAGTAACAAGGCTTATTAAACAAAATAAAGATAAACTACCTTTTGGTTTATATGTAGTAAATGCGGTGCAGGAAGAAATTGGCCTTCGCGGCGCTGAGATGATTGCCCGCAGGATAAAACCCAACGTTGCCATTGTTACCGACGTAACACATGATACAACGACGCCCATGATTAATAAAATTATTGAAGGCGATATTGCCTGCGGCAAGGGCCCTGCATTAGCCTATGCACCTGCTATTCATAACAAGCTGTTATCGTTTGTAGAAGGCGTTGCTGATAAGAAAAAAATTCCTGTGCAATGGCGCACACTAAGCCGGTCAACCGGAACGGATACAGATAGCTTTGCTTATGCCAATGATGGCTGCCCTTCCGTTTTAATTTCAATACCGTTACGTTATATGCATACCACTGTTGAAATGCTGCACCGTGATGATATTGAAAATACCATTCGTTTAATGTATGAAACCGTTACGGCATTAACGCCGGCAACCAACCTCCGCTATTTATAGTTGTTTCGTGAAACGTGAATGTAGGAGCGTAAAGAATTGCTTAAAAGTTATTTGCGGTCAGACGCATCAAGCGTCAGACCGTTAAGTTACAAAGAATTAAAGAGTCAATGTACAATAATCAAACTTCAAAGGTTTCACGGTTCACGTAAAAAAATTTCATTGCTTTTGCAGCAACAATATGATTATATCATTGCGGGCGCCGGATGTGCAGGCTTAAGCTTACTGCACAGGATGATGATGCATCCTTTCTTTAATCAAAAAAAAATATTACTGGTTGATAAGGATGTAAAGAACATCAATGATAAAACCTGGTGTTTTTGGGAACAGCAGCAAGGCTTATTTGAAGACATTGTATATCACCGCTGGCAACAAATAGATTTTTATTCAAACCATTTTTCTGCACGCTACGATCTTGCGCCTTATCAATACAAAATGATCCGCAGCAATGATTTCTATACTGCTGTTTTAGACAAAGCCAAATCATTTTCGAATATTGATATTGTATATGATGAAATAAAAACAATATCAAACAATGAGATATATGCTGCCATAACAACAAGCAATAATATATACTACTCAAACTATCTTTTCAACAGTATCATTTTCAATAACTGGAAACAGGAAGCGTTAAATCAAAAGAATGTACATGTTTTATTGCAACATTTCAAAGGCTGGCTTATTGAAACGGAAACAGAAGTTTTGGATGAGCGTATTGCAACATTCATGGACTTCAGGATAAGCCAGGAAAAAGGAACGGCATTCATGTATGTTTTACCTGTTGCGAAAAATCAAGCACTTATTGAATACACTTTATTTTCTGAAAACATTTTGAATGATAATGAATATAATAATGCGCTTAATCATTATATCAATAAACAATTAAAGATTAATGAATATAAATTACTGCACACGGAAAGCGGCGTTATTCCCATGACGAATTATGCGTTCTCAAAAGGTGAAGGGCGCATTATAAATATTGGTGCAGCAGGCGGACAAACCAAGGGCAGCAGCGGTTATAGTTTTCAGTTTATACAAAAACATTCGGCAAAAATTATTGAAGCGCTGATAAAAGATAAAAGCCCACTGCAGTTGTCATCTGTTTTTGATAAACGTTTTCTTTTATATGATAGCATTTTGCTGAATGTTTTAAAATATAAAAAGATAAGTGGCGATACATTGTTTGCACAGCTTTTTAAAAATAATTCGCCACAGGCAGTTTTCAAATTCCTGGATAACGAAACCAATTTAAAAGAAGAATTAAAAATAATGAACAGTGTTTCGTTACGCGCATTTTTGCCTGCTACATTTAAACAGCTTATGCGGCATTTATAAGTTCCACCGGTGCTTCGGGGCCGCCTGAAGCTTTAATAACTTAAAAGCATTTGCGAAAAACTGAAAACCTTCTTCTATTTTTATTCTTTCAATAAAATGATTACAGCTATATGAAACCTCCAATACTTGTTATAGGAAGCTCCAATACAGATATGGTAATAAAAGCAGATCATCTTCCGCAACCCGGCGAAACGATCTTAGGAGGTACTTTTTTCATGAATCCCGGCGGCAAGGGCGCTAACCAGGCTGTTGCTGCAGCAAGGCTGAAAGGTAATGTTACTTTTATATGCAAAACCGGCAATGATATTTTCGGGAAGCAATCCATACAATTATTTGAAGCGGAGGGCATCAATACGCGGTTTATTCTTTCCGACGATAAAAACCCTTCCGGCGTTGCATTAATAACAGTTGATAAAAATGCGGAGAACTGTATTGCCGTGGCTTCCGGCGCCAATGCAACACTTACACCAAAAGATATTGAAAAAGCAACAGTAGAAATTGCAGAGGCGGCTATTGTTTTAATGCAGCTCGAGATACCGGTTGATACGGTTAACTGGGTTGCCGCATTTGCAGCGGCGAATAATGTAAAAGTTATTCTGAACCCTGCACCGG
>JAEWJV010000494.1 GCA_023386395.1 Bacteroidota bacterium | reverse complement strand
AACTATGATCGACCAGTTTATTGCAGGAAGTGAGCAGAAATGGAATCGTATGAATGGCCTTGTAATGTTGTTGCCGCATGGTTATGAAGGCCAGGGGCCTGAACATAGCAGCGGCCGCATGGAACGCTTTCTTCAAATGTGTGCGCAGTTAAATATGGTCGTTACAAATATTACTACGGCCGCCAACTTTTTTCATGCCTTAAGACGCCAGCTTGCATGGAATTTCCGCAAGCCGCTCATTAACTTCTCTCCAAAAGCTTACCTGCGCTATCCCGGCAGTTATAGCGATGCAAGTGAATTTACACATGGCGGATTTAAAGAGGTTATTGATGATACGGCCACTGCTGATGCATCACAAGTAAAGAAAGTATTGTTCTGCAGCGGTAAATTATATTTTGAACTGGCAGAAAGAAAGCAAAAAGACAAGCGTAACGATATTGCGCTTATCCGTCTTGAACAGGTTTACCCTTTGCCGGTTAAGCAATTAAATGAGTTGTACAAAAAATACAATAAAGCAGTATGGTTCTGGATACAGGAAGAGCCGCTCAATATGGGCGCTGCATCATTCCTTCAAATGAATTTAAAGAATATCAATTATGGTGTGATAAGCAGAAGCGCCAGCGCTTCCACAGCAAGCGGTTATGCAAAAGTGCATGCACAGGAACAGGCGCAGATAATTGATACTGCATTTAGTATTTAAAACCCTTGCCTTAAAGGGAGTTTTCGAAAATGACTAATATCTTTGAACAGTTCAAAATAAAAATATAAAAACACTCCCTTAGGGAGACGGAGGGCTTATGATTGAAATAAAAGTTCCGGCAGTAGGAGAGTCTATCAGCGAAGTAACCTTATTAAAGTGGCTGAAAAAAGATGGTGAATATGTTGACCGTGATGATGTGATAGCAGAGCTTGAAAGCGAAAAGGCAACGTTTGAAGTAAACGCTGAACAAAGCGGTGTTATAAAACTTATTGCCAACGAAGGCGATACCCTCAACATTGGCGCCGTACTTGCCAATATAGATGAAAAAGCAAAAGCCCCCGATGCATCATCAGCCGCAACAGCTACCGGTTTAAAACGCCCTGAAGTAATTGAACAGGCCGAAGAACCTCAACCAAAAGAAACAGTTACAGAAAAAGCTGCAGCCCCAATTCCAGAAACCAAACCCGCAGCAGGTAAAGGTATTATCGAATTAAAGGTACCAACGGTTGGCGAATCCATCAGCGAAGTAACTTTATTAAAATGGACCAAAAACAATGGCGACTTTGTTGAACGTGATGAAGTAATTGCTGAAATGGAAAGTGAGAAGGCAACGTTTGAATTAAATGCGGAAGAGGCTGGTGAGCTAACACAAGTAGTTAAAGAAGGTGATGTAATTCAAATAGGCGATATTGTTGCAACAATAAATACAGATGTGGCAGCACCGGCCAAAGAGCCAGCAAATGCGAGGCCTGAATCGTCAAACGTGAAACCTGAAACCAGCAGCCAGCAACCAGCAGTTGCAGTTCAGCAGCCTGCAACGGATATTAAAGCCACGCCTGTTGCATCGGCAATAATTGCAGATAAAAAAGTAAACCCATCTGATATTACGCCTACCGGCAGCAATGGCAGAATATTAAAGAACGATGTGCTGGAAGCTTTATCTCATCCTGCAAAACAGCCGTTTAAAGGCCAGGAATTAAACAGCCGCAATGAACGCAGGGAACGCATGAGTAACCTGCGAAAAACCATTAGCCGCCGTTTGGTTGAATCGAAGAACACCACTGCGATGCTTACTACTTTCAATGAAGTGGATATGACACGCATTATGGAGGTTCGCAAGCAGTACAAAGAGATTTTCAATAAAACACATGGCGTTAACCTTGGCTTTATGAGCTTCTTTGCAAAAGCCTGTGCTATTGCATTAAATGAATGGCCTGCCGTTAATGCTTATATTGATGGCGATGAACTGGTATATCATGATTATGCGGATATAAGCATTGCTGTGAGCACGCCGCGTGGTTTAACCGTGCCGGTTATACGCAACGTAGAAAGTTTAAGCATGGCTGATATTGAAAAGAAAGTAATTGAGCTTGCCGGTAAGGCGAGGGACAGCAAACTTACCGCTGAAGATTTACAGGGTGGAACATTTACTATAACTAATGGCGGTGTTTTTGGCAGCTTAATGAGCACACCTATTATTAATCTGCCACAAAGCGCTATACTGGGCATGCATAAGATCCAGGAGCGGCCTGTGGCAATAAACGGACAGGTTGTAATAAAGCCAATGATGTACCTGGCGGTTAGTTATGATCACCGCATAGTTGACGGGCGGGAAAGCGTAAGTTTTTTGGTGCGTGTGAAAGAATTATTGGAAAATCCTGAATTATTATTATATCCAAAAGATCCGGTCAAGGCACTGCTTGAAATATAAAGTGCATAAAAGATTATAAAAGGGCTGAGACTTCAGCCCTTTTTTTGTGAGAACCTTTTCCGGATATAAAACAGAAGAAATGCAACTGCAATACCTGCAACAGCAATCCACCATATATAATTATGATTTGAAGCGTCCACATTCACGGCGTCTGTATTTCCTATTAACACCATATTTGCCCAGTAATAAGGCAGCAGCTTTTCTTTGCTGCTGTTTTTAATAAAATATAACTTGGCTTTTTGCAGTGCCTCGTCTTTATTCATGCCTTCAGATAAATACTGGTTGAATTTTTTTGAAATTTTGTAAATGGATTGTTCATCGGCTTTCCAAAGCGTAGCTGCTATTGCCGGAATGCCCGCTGCTGCAAAGCCTCTTGCCAAACTGTAAACGCCTTCACCCGTTGCATTTTTGCCAACGTTTGTTTCGCAGGCGCTTAATAAAACCAATTGCGTTGCCGGGTTATTTAAGAGCTGCAATTCAGATAAATGAATAACGGAATCCCACATAAATAAAACCGGTTCTTTGCTTGAAGTGTCAGCGCTTGCATGGGAGAAAATATTGATGATTGAATAATTGGAAGCATTGGTGAAAAAATTACTTCTTGTTGCATTTTTATAGGTAAACAATAAAACATTTTTATAGAAACCCGCGCATTCCTGCATTGCAACGTCTGCATATTGAAGAGCAGGAACATGAAGATCATTTGAAAAAGATACCGGAGCAAATCCTATAAAACTGCCTTTTGCTGCACTATTCTTAAACTGTTGCATTAAAAGCCCTGCTGAGTAAACATAATCGAAGCTGTAGTGGTTAATTAAAAAAGATTTACCACTATTCTCTGAACACAAACCTTCGAACGGAATTAAACTATTGTCAGTACAAATTATTATCCTGCCGTGTGGCAAATTCAAAGGTTGAAAAATTGATGTGAAGAGTGAATTGGATAAAGTGATGAAATAATTATAATTATTGTTGAGCCGGTTTTTATCGGCGCATAATTCGCTGAACTCAGTAAGCTGGTTCTTGATATTTTTAGCTGCGGGTATTCGGAGAAAATTGACATTACCTGCGGTTATAGCCAATGCATATAAAACTGAATCGCTGAAAAAATAATGCACGAAACATTGTTTTGATTTGTTTAGGAAAGTTTGTAATGTTTCAAGCCTTGGTACTTCATCGGCATATTTATATTGATAATAAAGCGGGTATTTTTGTTCCAGCGATTTTATATAATGTTCAAAATTATCTTTTGCATTTAGTAACTGTAATTGCACGTTTTGAAATTCCTTGTCCTTTTCGTCTAAGGCAGCAAGCTTTTGTTCAAGTTCTACAATTTTAAACTGATAACTTTCTTCCTGTTTTGTTTCTGCTTCAGGCAAATATGCAGTTGCGTTTAATTCATTGAGTTTATCTCCTAATAAAACGGCCCTGCTTTTTTCAAAAAAATAAAAGGCCAGTGATGGGTTCTTATCAAGATAACAAGCTTCAATTGCAATTGCATAAAACTGGTTTGTTTTGTCGCGCCAGTAAATCTTGCTTTGTTCGCTTATATGTTCATGCCTTATCTGCGTGATAACAGAGTCGGTAGTAAGCGCTGTTTGAATACAGGCTTTAAGATAGGATGTATTTTTGTTCCGGTGATATTCCTCAAGCAATAGCTCAGTTTTGTTCTTCATTAAAGTTATAATCAATTCGGCCCTGTTTCCAAATACACTTATTTTATTGATGGGAGGGTTTTGCAGAATACCTGAAACATTAAATTTTAAAGTGTTCATTGCTTTCAGATAAAGATTTCCAGCTTCGGCTAGCTTATTTTGTTTAAAATAAGACTCTCCATAGTTTAAATAGGCAAATGATAATTTGACTGAACGATCAACAGGGTCTGTTATTTTTCCTGCATAATATAAAAACCGCTCATAGCATTTTGCGGCATTTTTATAATCGTTTAATCCATTATAAAAATTTCCAAACTCGTTATAATCTGCACCAATGTTTGAATAGGAAGTGGTTTTTAACCTGTAATTGATAGCCTCATTATAATAGTATTTTGCAGAATCAAATACTTTTTTGTTATTGTAAATTAACGCAAGGGTTTTATAAGCTGTAGCTAATTCAAATGCATCATTAATTTTTTTTGATGCATTTAACGCTGCATAAGCAATAGGCAAACTGGCTTCAATATTATTTTGAAAAAACAAAGCCTGCGCCTGCATATTTAAAAAATTCGTTTTTGCAGATGTGTTATTTTCGATTTCAGCCAAATGTGCGCCCTTTATACTTTCTTCAACAGCTTTTTGATAATCTCCAGAAGAAAAGTAAATGTTAGCTTTTGCTGTTCTGGCATCTAAGGCGAAGGTGTTGGTATCTATAAATTTGGAAGCAAGATTGATTGAACTGTCATAGTTTTTTAATGCCTGCGTATAGGATAATAAAGTTTCATAAGCAGAGCCAAGGTTGAAAAAAGCATTGATATTTAAATATGTGGATGATCCTGCATGGGAGGAGTTATTAACTTGCAGGGCTGCCTTTGTAAACTTTATAGTACTGTCGTAATTGTGATTGGCAATGTATTCATACTTGCCTATTTTTAATAATATCCATGCATAAACAGAATCCTTATCTTTTAAAGACCCGGATGCAGTTTTTTCCAGCACATAAAAATCCTTCAGTTTCTGCTTATTAGAGATTGATGAATTATCCTCTATAGCAAGAACTTTATTTAAAATTTCAGGCTTGGACAGGTTTTGGCTCTCTAAGCCTGAAAGAAAAAAAGAAGTAAATAAGTATGCAATCAAATACCTGTACAGCATCACATTAAATTGTAAGTAAAACTGGCCTAATTTAATATAATGCCGTACAACAGCAGAACAAATTTTTTATGAAGCTGCCCGGGAAATTAAAAAGAGTGTTATTAATAAGTTATTTGGGCTTGGTTTGCTTTGTTGTTCCTGTAGGAGCAGTTTCACTTGCCGCACTTGCCGTAGGTTGAACGATCACATCTTTTTTTGTTTTTGTTTTTGCCATAAAACTGGTGTTTTGATTTAATATTTGAATTTTGCCTATTAGTCGTGGTTAATACAAATAGGGGAAGCAAGTTATCAAATTTATCGGTGTATGATCTTATAAATTATTTAAAGCTTTTCTTTTTAATGATGAATGCCGCGGGTATAAGTATAAGCAATAAACCCGCTAACCATAAATAAGCACCGAAATGATTCGGCTGAAGATGAATCGCATCCGCATTTCCAATCAGTATCATATTCGCCCAATAATAAGGCAGCGTTTTTTCACTGCTGTTTGCATGTATAAAATCTAATTTGGCTTTTTGCAGCGCCTCATCTTTCTTCATTCCATCAGCGAGGTATTCGTTAAATTTTTCAGAGATAGCATAAATCGTTTGTTCATCTGCTTTCCATAAAGTTGCTGAAACAGCGGGAATGCCTGCACTTGCAAATCCCCTTGCCAGGCTGTAAATACCTTCGCCCGTTGCATTTTTGCCCACGTTGGTTTGACAGGCGCTTAACAAAACAAGTTTTGTTGCCGGATTGTTCAATGTTTGTAATTCCGATAAATGAATTAAAGAATCCTGCATAAAAAGCACGGGCTCATTATCTGTGGTATCAGCATAAGCATGTGAGAAAATACTTACGACGGAATAGGAGGGAGCATAAGAAAAAAAGTTGTGGCGGCTTGCGGATGTATATGTAAAAAGTTTATCGTTATTATAAAAAGAGGCAGATGTATTTAAAGCGCCTGCAGCATTTTTTAAGTCAACAACGCCGAGTGCTTTATTAAAGGAAACAGGGGCGAAGCCAATGAAATTTCCTTTGGCGGGCGGGTTATTAAATTGCTTCATTACGAAGCCGGCAGAATAAGCGTAACCGAAACTATAATCATTTAGTAAAAAATGTTTGCCATTTATATCGGTGCATAAGGCTTCAAAAGGAATTACCGTATTTTCTGTACAAATTACAACCCTGCCTTCAGGCAATTGCAAAGGCTGAAATATCTTCTTATAAATAGAATTAGATAATAATGCGAAGGAGTGATAGTCGTTATTTAATACCTTTTTATCTGAACATAATTTTATAAAATATGTAAGCTTATCTTTATTGAATTCGTCTTGGGTAAGTTTAATGAATTTAGTGTTGTTTGGAGTTATTGATAAAATATAGGTTGCTGTATCAGTAAAGAAATAATGAATAAAACTTTGATTATTCTTAGCAAGATAAGATTGAAGTGCTTTTAATGTTGGAATATTATCTGCATACTTGTATTGAAAATACACGGGGTATTTTTGCTCGAGCGATTTGATGAATTGTTCGTAATCATTTTTGATATTTAATAGCTGTAACTGTAAAGGCTGGTATTTTTTAGATATGCCGGATAATGCTGACATCTTCTGCTGTAGTTCAATAATCCTGATTTCATAATCTTCTTGTTTGGCTGCATCTGCTTTTGAAAGATAGGAAGCTGCATTAAGCTCGTTTAATTTATCGTTGAGTAATACAGCACGGCTTTTTTCCATGAAATAAAAAGCTGCATCAGGGTTATTAGCCAGGAAACTGGTTTTAATGGCATTTGAATAAAAATCTTTTGTATAATTTCTCCAATACAATTTGCTCTCATCGCCCATTTGTTCTTTTCGCATTTTCGTTATAATAGTATCCATAACCAGGCATGTTTGCATACAGGCCTTTAATGAATTATTATCTTTTTTTGCAGCAAAAGTTTTTAATAGTAATTCTATTTTATTATTAATAAGAACAATTATCGTTTCATTAATGCCGGTTTTGTATAAATCTGATGACGTTGGATTTTTATTAAGACTGGTAACCGGGGCATTTAGGAATGCAAAAGCTCTATGGACATATTTAGCTGCTGAAAAAAAATCATTTTGCGTTAAATAAAGTTCTGCAAGGTTTGTATTGGCTTTTGCGAGAAGCGCAGAATCATTTACTTTTTTTGCATAATTTATCGTTTGGAAATAGCAAAATTTTGCCCTTTCATAATAATGTAAACTGTCTGTATAAAAGTTTCCATAGTCGAGATAATCACGGGAGACCTGGTCAAGGTCTCCTGTTTTAATCCTTATGGCAATTGCTTTTTTAAATAGTGAATCGGCGGCTTTAAATTGTTGTTTTCTCTGAAAAATTATAGCCTTTATTTTTTGTGCCGATGCCAATTCATATAAAGCATTATTTTCTCCGGATATCTTTATTATTGTGTTTACATCGGTAAAAGCTTCCGTTAAATTGTTTTCGTAATAAAGTGATTGGGCTCTTTGTATTAATAGCTCTAAAAAATATGTAGAATCTCTTTTTTGTAAAGAGGTATATATGCCCGACGTACTCTCATCTATTGCTTTTTGATAATCCCCGGCCTGGAAAAATATATATGCTTTATATAATCTCGACTGGATAGTATAGGTGGAGGTATTGGGAAAGGTATTTGCAATCAAAATAGTGCTGTCGAAATATTTTATCGCTTTGTCAAATAATGAAAGTTGATAGTAGTATGCAGCTAAGTGATAATAAGCTTTTATTGTGAGGTGTTTTGAACCTTTTTTATTATTTGTTACTCTCAGTGCCTCATTAGCCATCGCAATTCCAATGTCAAAGTTTTTGTTGCAGTTAACTTCATAATAACCAATTTTTAGAAGTATAGCTGAATAAATGGAATCAGGTTGAAATCTGCAGCTGTTAAAAAGATTTTTAAGAGCGTAATAATCCGCTAATTTTTCCGCATCACTTAGCTCGGTACTTTTATCAATAACCGATATTTTATTTAAAAAATCTCCTTCGGCGCATTGAGCTTGCGTCTTTAATGTAAAAGAAGATATTACAATAATTAAAAAGCTAAAGCTCTTGCAAATAGGAATGGCATTATAATACATAAGCTAAAGCTTATTGCTTTTTTAATTTGCTATAGAATGTATGAATTGCTTTTTCTTAGCTATCGGTAGTGGGAGGATTTTTTGGTTTATCTCCGCCACCGGTAGTTTTAGCCGCTATATAAACTACTGTAATAAGTATAGCTCCTTGTATAATAGTTTGAATGGTAGTTTGATCCATAATTTATATTTTGGGTGTTAGCTAATCAGATCAAATGAAAATCATATCCCTAAAATTTCTTCAGCCATTCTTCAGCAGTTTCGTTTTCACTTTCGTTTTCACTTACCACTTTCTGCAGTAACATTTTGGCTGTTGCTTCATCTCCGGATTTATTTCTTTTTAATAAGGCTACGGCTTTTAAAAAATCTCCCGGGTTATAATAAAGACCTTGCATATTGGCCAGTGCTTCAAATTGCTCAATGGCTTTATCGTAATTATTTAATTGTATATAAGTTAAACCTGTGTATTTTTTGGCATCGCTGTTAGCAGTATCTTGTTTTGTAACGCCTTCAAAATAACCTAAAGCTTTGGTATAATCCTTATTTTTATAAGCTGCAATGCCAAGCTGCAGGCTGTCGTGCGAAGCATCCATAGTTTGGCTTAAATCCATACTATTAATGTATTGGGAAGCGAGCCTTTGCGGTGAGCTTTGCATTTCAAACAGGAACATAGATGCTACCACCAGCACACAGGCTGCTGCAGCGTACATGATCCATTTGCTTAAGGTCGATTTTTTAGAGATGGAAATAACAGGCGCGCTTTCTTCTTACGTTTATAATGCCTTCCATTCCTGCTGTTATTTTGCCAGCAAATCTTCGCGCAAAGTTTCACGGGTAACTATATAGAAGGCCACTTCTTTTGCGAAAGCCTCATCTGTTTCACACTTTTTTTCAAAAGCCTGTTTTTCCTCGGCATTTAATACCTGCTGAAAATAGGATTCAATATATTCCAGGTTGTCTGGCATAATTATTTTTGTTTAGAGTATCTGTTTTAATAAACTGAAGCAATAACCATATCTTAAAGCTAATTAAGTATTTTTTCCCTTAGCTTATCCAAACACCTTAACCGCGTGGTTTTAACTACCGCCGCTGTATTGTACGACAGGATTGCTGCAATTTCCTTATCTGTCAGGCCATCTTCAAACATCAGTAAAAGCTTCCTGCATTTTTCCCCTATTGCATCAAGCTGCTTTCGCACAGTTGCCTTTAACTCACTGGTTATTAGCCCATCAATCACAGTTCTTGTGCTGTCCGGTAACTGGCTCATTGCATCTGCTACAGGCATTGTTTTATGTACCTGATGCTTATTTGTCGTGTTTTTTCGTATCAGGTCAATACATTTATTGGAAAAAATCTGGTACAGATAGGTTTTCAGCGATGAGCGGCCGTCAAACCTTTCATTTACAATATTATGTATGGCAGAAAGTATGGTATCGC
>JAEWJV010000489.1 GCA_023386395.1 Bacteroidota bacterium | reverse complement strand
CTCTATGCGTGCATAAAGTAATTGTGCTGTTGCAACTGATGCATAATCACGGCCCGAATTTCTTTGACAGCATCAGTAACCGCGACCGCGAAAAAAATAAGTTGCTGGCCTTATACGGTTATACGGTTGATGACAACCTGGAAGGCAAATTTGAATTTACATTCCGTGATGGCAAACCTTTTTTGCGTGTGCTCGACCCAAGCATAAAACGTGTGGCGGCGCCTGCACAACCGGAACGCAAACCTTTTCAAATGCCGGTGCAAAAAGAAAAGGAAGTTTTGGTTGAAGAAAAGCCGGCAGCCACCATTCAATACCGGAAATTAGGCGTGGTATTAAGGCAGGATGCACAGCAATACCCTTTTATACAGGTGGAAGCCGTTAAAGGCGAAACCGATGAAGAACAAAAATATTTTACAGGCAAGACAGAAAAACTCGACCTTACAAAATTTGTAAATACAGAAGATGTAAGTGAAGATGATAAAATGCTACTGCAGCATTTGCGCAAGCTGCTGCCATCTGAAGTTACCCGGTACCTTAACCGCAACTCTCCTTTCAGTGGTATATGGGAAAATATTATTCAGCAGCATAATGATGATCTGCCTGAAGAAACCCGCTATCTTATTACTGAATATCTTTTACCCAAATACAAGAAATTATTCTCCGAAACAAGCGAAGGCAATTTTGCTTTTTCATTACCGCAGCAAAAGCAATTTGTAACTGCGAATATTGAACCTGCAGTTCTTTCCAATCAATACATACAGCCACAGTTTATTATTTCGCATAAAGACAATACGTATGAAGTAAGGTGTTTTGTAAAGCTGCTGAGCTCTGTTGTGCCGCTTGAAGAAAATATAATGGCTTCGCCACTGGTTTTTCAGCATGAGAATACCTTTTATTTATGGCAAACCACGGAAGATGTTTTGCTGGCCGAACGTTTTTTAAGTGAAGGAAAAATAGTTATTGCGGAAGAAGACTGGAGCAAACAACTTGTTGAATTCATTCTTCCGCTAACCAAGCAATACGATGTTCAGTTCAGCGGCATACAAAAAGAAGAGCTTAAAAATATCAAGCCCGAAATGCGGCTGATGATCAAAGAAAAAAGTGATTATCTTTTATTTCAGCCTTTCTTTAATTATAATGGTTTTGATGTAAAACCCGAAGATAAAGACCGCATAATTGTTCCGTCTGCAGGCAAACTTGTTATCATTCACCGCAATGAAGAAGTAGAAAAATCGCTGATTAAAAAAATCGAGAACCTGCATTCATCTTTTATTCATACAGATGATAACACACTTGCTTTAAAGGGCGCCGATGTTTTGAAGAACAACTGGTTCTTTTTATTTGCAGATGCAGTAAAGGATATGAATATTCCTGTGTATGGTTTTGATGCGCTGAAGAAATACCGTTTTAATACAGCGAAACCCTCAACAAAAATCTTTATCAGCAGCAATACCGACTGGTTTGATGCAAGAATAGATATTCAATTCGGCGAACAAAAAGTTACCGTGGCTGATGTAAAAAAAGCATTGGCCAACAAACAACAATTTGTGCCGCTGCAGGATGGCACATTAGGCATTTTACCTGAAGACTGGATTCGCCGTTATTCCATGCTGTTTGCTGTGGGTGAAGGAAAGGCTGCCAATATTAAACTAAGCAAATATCATTTTGGCGTAATTGAAGAATTGTACGCACAGCGCAATGAAGAAGAAATTTTCTTTAAGCTTGAAGAAAAATATGAGCGTTTAAAAGAGCATCATTCTGTAAAGCAAATTGATCCGCCGGAGCATTTGTCGCATGTATTAAGGCCATACCAGATTTCAGGTTTTCAATGGCTGAATTACTTGAGCGAGGTAAACTGGGGCGGCATTCTTGCAGATGATATGGGTTTGGGTAAAACAGTACAGGCTTTATCATTCCTGCATCACTATAAAACGGAACATGACAAATTAAGGGCGCTGGTTGTGTGTCCTACATCGCTTATGTTCAACTGGGAAAATGAAATAAAAAAATTCACGCCATTGCTTAGCTGGTATATCCATCATGGCAGCTCCCGTTCACAGCAATTGGATGCTTTTTATAAATCTGATATTGTAATTACAACATATGGCACTTTGCGCAGCGATATTCAGTTGTTTACAGAGGCAGAGTTTGATTACGTTATTTTAGACGAAAGCCAGGCAATTAAAAACCCGCACAGTAAAGTAACAAAAGCTGCCAGTTTATTGAATGCAAAGAACCGTTTGTGCATGAGTGGTACGCCTTTGCAGAACAATACATTTGATATGTATGCGCAGATGAATTTCTTAAACCCCGGCATGCTGGGCAGCATGGAATTTTTCCGCCAGGAATTTGCTATCCCGATTGATAAGTTTGGTGAGAAAGAACAAAAAGAACATTTGCGAAAACTGTTATACCCATTGATTTTAAGAAGAACAAAAGAACAGGTTGCAAAAGATTTGCCTGAAAAGAGTGAAATGATTTTGTTCTGCGAGCTTGGTGATGAACAGCGCAAAATTTATGACGCTTACCGCAATGATTACCGTGATAAAATTTTAGGTACGGTTGAAGATAAAGGCGTTGGTAAATCGCAGCTTACCATATTGCAGGGCTTAATGAAGCTGCGCCAGATTTGCGACAGCCCTTCCATTATAAATGATGATGAAAAATACCCGAATGTTTCCGTTAAGCTGGATGAGCTTGGCAGGGAAATTTCTGAGAATATCGGTAATCATAAAGCGCTTGTTTTCTCACAATTCCTGGGCATGCTGGCTTTGATAAAAGATAAAATGAAAGAGCTTGGGGTTGAGTATGCTTATTTTGATGGCAGCACTTCAGCAGTAGACCGTGAAAAAGCCATTCAGCGTTTTCAGACAGATGAAAACTGCCGCGTATTTCTTATCTCTTTAAAAGCCGGCGGCGTAGGCTTGAACTTAACTGCAGCGGATTATGTTTATATAGTTGATCCATGGTGGAATCCTGCTGTTGAGCAACAGGCTATTGACAGAACGCACCGCATTGGCCAGACAAAAAATATTTTTGCTTACCGTATGATCTGTAAAGACACGGTTGAAGATAAAATATTAAAGCTGCAGGAACGCAAACGTGCGCTGGCTGCTGAATTAATAACGGATGATACAAGCTTTGTGAAGAGCCTTACCAAAGAAGACGTGGAATATTTGTTTAGTTAAGTCGTAGCAAAAACAAATACCAACCGGAACTTCAATTCCATTTTAAAACAATCAGGCTCAGTAAAAGAAGATTTTGAAAAATGAGCTTTGAATTTATTCAACTCTTTTCCAGCAGCCACCACATCTTTTTACGGGGTTTTATTTTATAGTTGATGGTTATATAAGTGCGTATATGATTCATAGCTTCATCAACACTGTCGGTAATTAAAACAAGTTCCAGATCTTCCGGGCTTATCGTTCGCTCCTCTACCATTTGCCCCATTAATTCTGCCAGGTTTTTATAATATTCTTTGCCGAATAAAATAATGGGGAATTCTGTTACACTTTTTGTTTGAATTAAAGTAAGCGTTTCAAAAAGCTCATCCATAGTGCCAAAACCACCCGGCATACAAATAAATGCATAAGAATATTTCATCAGCAGTTCTTTGCGTACAAAAAAGTAATCGATGGTTATGCTGGTATGCAGGTAAGGGTTTTCATGTTGTTCAAAAGGCAGCCTGATGTTACAGCCAACAGACACACCGCCATTTTCAAAAGCGCCGCGGTTAGCGGCTTCCATTATGCCTGGGCCTCCACCTGTCATGGTTGTGAATCCCATTTCAGCAATACGTTTACCAAACTCTCTTGCTT
>JAEWJV010000458.1 GCA_023386395.1 Bacteroidota bacterium | reverse complement strand
GTCCAAAGCCTGCCAAGGTACATATCCAGTTGTATGCCCCGTGTAAAAGGGAATTCTCCGGGTATTTCAGTTGAAAGCTTACCCTTATCAATTGACTGATATACTTTTTTTATTTCAATCCCGCTATCTGTAAAACATTTTTCACCTGGCATAAACCGCAATTTAAATAAAGCTCTGCCTTTAGCTCATCAGCTTTTTTGCTTCATAACTTAGTACTTCACTTACCACTTCGTGCAATGAACCTTTCTTGTCGTTCATCAAAAATTCCAGTAATAATTTATTCAGGTCAAGGCCGGTTGCATGTGGAGGCAATACATTGGCCATTTGGTTTATAATAAGCAGGTTTTGCTCTTTAAGGTTTTTTACCGCATTCCATGCTTCGGCAGTTACATATATCTGCTGCGTGATATTATAATCGTATTCTGAACGGATGTTTTGTGTAAGCAGCATCTGCATTTCCCTGGCTGATGATGTGGGCTGGTTAACCCTGGTTATTACGTTTGGAAGCGCAATCCTGTCAACCAGTATAAGCAATCTTTCATAAGCCTGCAATTGCATGGTAATTGTAGTTTCCCTGTTTATGGGGCTTTCCCCGTTCCCGTTTTTGGCACGTGTTGTAAAAATATACACCAGGGCAGTCATCACAACAATTACAATTACCAGAATAATAATCAGGTTGCTATCCAAAGTTTATGTTTTGTGCAAAGTAAGTAATCTCAATAAATAAAAAAGCCGGTTGATAATAACCGGCTTTGCTGTAAAAGTTATCCTCTGTGCCCAGGCCTTTCACTCCGCTCCCTGGAAGGAGACTGTTGCCGTGGCTGGTTAGACTGTTGTCTTTGCTGGTTAAATTGCTGCTGTCCTTCCGTTCGCTGCTGCCTGCCAGGCCTCATCTGGTCATTATTTCTTTGCTGCCGCTGCTGATTCATCCGCTGCTGTTGCTGTTGTTGCTGGCGCTGCATCCGCTGTTGCTGCTGCCTCATCCTGTTAGAATTTTGATCAGGCTTATTTGATTGATTCCGCGGCTGCACATTGTTCGGCTGCTGCTGGTTTCTCCCGGAATTGGGCTGAGCTTGTTGCATATTCCGATGAGGCCTCTGGTTATTTATCCTGTCACGTGTATCCGGAGCCGGCCTGTTATTATTTGCCTGGTTCCTGCCAGGCTGTTGATTAGGCCTCTGGTTATTGATGTTAGGCCTGTTGTTTGCACCTGTATTGTTTTGAGGCGCTCTTTGCTTCACACCCGGCCTGTACATTTGAATAGTGTTATTATTAACCGTAGCCCGGCCAGGCCTGTTAGAATTCACCACGCGAACCTGGTTTACTCGCCTGCCACTATATCTTTCCACTTCTGTGCGATTTGGTCCTGCAACAAAACGCCTGTTATTATAAACTGTTGTATTATTAATAATAGTAGTATTATTAATAATTGTTGTGTTGCGCGAAGGGCGCACATAATACCTGTGTATGTTATTGTAACCCATGTACCTGCTTGGCGCAAACACCCACCTGTTGTAAGGAACGCCAATGCCAATGTTGATGCCTATGTGCATGCCCGGTCCTAAAGGTGTCCAGCCATAATAGCCGCCGCCGGAGCGCCATGAAACCCATGCCGGCCCCCATTCATAACCCGGAACCCACATCCAGCCATAAAAGGGATCATATGCCCAACGGCCATAATGAAAAGGCGCCCAGCCCCAGCCATAGTCTGAAGCCCACGTCCAGCCATAAGATGAATAAATCCAGTGGCCGCCTGTTGAATAAGGTACAAACCCACGGTGGCGCGGTACCCAGCACCGTCCATACGATGCAGAAACAACCCAGCTTCCGTAAGGAGATAAAGCTTCATTAAATACATTAATGTTTACATCTGAAGGCTGGTAATCGTAATCAGACGGATTATCATCATAATTATTATTATAATCTTCATTATTATAATTATTATCATTGTCGCTGTAACTTCCGTTATCGTCGTAATAATCATCGTTCTGCGCCGATACAGCATTGGGGATGCTGCCCGCGGCTGCAACGACAAGCAGCATTAACAGGGTGGGAAAAAGTTTTTTAATTAATGTCATTTTGTTGTGTTGAATTGTTCCGTAAATTATTCCAGTTTTGTACCAAAAACAAACACTTGTTTGTTAATGTTATTAGGACGGTTGGGGAATAATAAAGTTTAATTGATAACGGTACCTTTACAGTTTTAAGTATGCTTTAAATATAATTAAAAATATTAAGATTATGCCATCTTTTGACATTGCCAGCAAGGTAGACCTTCAAACTTTGGATAACGCTGTAAACACAGTAAAAAAAGAGATAAGCAACCGTTTTGATTTTAAAAATTCGCCGGTAGAAATAAACCTGAATAAAAAGGATTTTCTGGTTACGCTTGAAGTGGAAAGCGATATGAAGATGAAACAGGTAATTGATGTGCTTATAAGCCGCAGCATGAAGCAGGGCATTGATGCCAATGCCTTTGATTTCTCAAAAGATGCGCATAAAAGTGGTAAAGTGCTGAAAAAAGAGGTGCCTGTTACCAATGGTTTAAAGCAGGACGACGCCAAAAAGATTGTTAAGATTATTAAAGATAGCGGCCTTAAAGTTCAGGCGCAGATTATGGATGACATAGTGCGGGTAACTGGAAAAAAAATAGATGACTTACAGTCAGTAATCGCGGCCTGCAAACAGGCGAACCTGTCATTTCCTTTGCAGTTTACAAATATGAAATCGTAAGCTGCAGCCCGTGGCTAAGGAGCTATTTGAACAGTGCCGTAACAGTAAAGCTGGGATTAAGTACAAGCGAAATCTTTGCCCATATTCAATAATTCTATACCTTCGCGCTCCAAAATTTTAATTCCCGTAAGGCTCAAAAAGAGTTCCGCCAGTGCGGAAACGCCAGCAGGGAGTAATCTTAAGAAGATTATAATGCCTAAAGTTAAAACAAACTCCAGCGCTAAGAAGCGCTTTAAAGTAACCGGCACAGGTGAAATTACTTTCCAGAAATCTTTCAAACGACACATTCTTACCAAGAAATCTACCAAGCGCAAGAGAAACCTTCGCATGAAAGGTGTGGTAGCAGCGCCTAACAAAGATTTTGTAATGCGTTTATTGCGTTTGAAATAAACCCACCTGTTAAAAGAAAGTAATTAAATCAAATTCTAAAACATTTTCTGATGCCGCAGCTTACAGCTAAAAGATCAGAAATTAAAAATTATAAATTATGCCACGTTCAGTAAATGCAGTTGCATCAAGGGCAAGAAGAAAAAGGATTTTAAAACAGGCCAAAGGTTTTTATGGCAAGCGTAAGAATGTATATACCGTTGCCAAAAATATTGTTGAAAAAGGTCAAACTTACGCTTATGTAGGCCGCAAGGTGAAGAAGCGTGATTACCGCCAGCTTTGGATAGTTCGTATTAACGCAGCCGTAAGGGAAGAAGGTTTAACGTACAGCGAATTCATTCATAAGCTTAATGAAAAAGGCATTGAGCTGAACAGGAAAATTCTTGCAGATCTTGCTATGAATGAACCAGAAAGCTTTAAAGCGCTGGTTGCTTCAGTTAAATAGCATTAGAAAAAAACAAAAATTTAATCCCGCGCTTGCGGGATTTTTTATTTTGATTATTGCAATCAATTACTTTTGTTGGCTCTTGTCAAAAAAAATTATGAACTCGAACAGGAAATGACAAATACTTACACTTCGCTTGTTAAGCAAACTTTCCATTTTCCGCAGGAAGATTTCGATTTAAACGATAACGGATACCTTGAATTTAACGGGCTGGATATTAAAGCACTGATTGACAAATATGGCACACCCCTGAAACTCAGTTACCTTCCTAAAATAGGTATGCAGATTAACAAGGCTAAAAAAATGTTTGAAGCGGCTTTTAAAAGACATAAATATGAAGGCGCTTACAATTATTGCTATTGCACCAAAAGTTCCCATTTTTCTTTTGTGGTGGAAGAGGCTTTAAAGCATAATATACATTTGGAAACCTCGTATGCTTACGATATTGAAATCATCAACCAGCTTTATAAGCGCAAGAAAATAACGAAAGATATCTTTATCATTTGCAATGGCTTTAAACAAAAAGGCTATACTTCAAGAATTGCAAGGCTTATTAATACAGGGTTTAATAATGTGATACCCGTGCTTGATAATAAAGCTGAATTGCAATTATATAAACGCAGCGTAAAAAAAACGTTTAAATTAGGTATTCGCGTGGCGGCAGAAGAAGAGCCAACGTTTCCTTTTTATACATCAAGGCTTGGTATAAGGGCAAAAGATATTCTTGAATTTTATGTTGATGAGATTGAAGGTTATGAAGATAAGTTTCAGCTTAAGATGCTGCACATATTTTTAAACAAAGGTGTTAAAGATGATATTTATTATTGGAGCGAATTAAATAAGATCATTAACTTGTATTGCCAGTTAAGGAAAATATGCCCCGAGCTCGATTCAATCAATATCGGCGGCGGTTTTCCTATAAAACATTCCCTCGGTTTTGAATATGATTACCAGTTCATGATATATGAAATTGTTGGTAACATAAAAAAAGCCTGTAAAAAGGCAAAAGTGCCCATGCCTAATATTTTCACAGAGTTTGGCAGCTTTACGGTTGGCGAAAGCATGGCGCATATTTACAGTGTAGTGGGAGAGAAGGTACAGAAC
>JAEWJV010000398.1 GCA_023386395.1 Bacteroidota bacterium | reverse complement strand
AATAACAACTTACCAAAGAAAACAATTATACTGCCCGCAGTGAAACCCGGCAAGAAGAACGGAAAGTATGAAGCAGCTTTACTGCTCGATTTCGTTTCAAAAACAGAACTCCCCTTTAATATTGCTGCATTGTTGGTGCAGGAAATAAACGGCGGCCGGAATTATAAAGTTCTTCCATTAAGCGGCGAAAAAAGCCTGCGTGATTTTAGTAAACTGCCGCATGAAGTGGTTTATTCTATCCGCTTTCTTACAACAGAAAAGTTGGCGGTAATAAAGCAGGAGGCAGAAAGAAATTATAATTCAAATAATAGAAGCGACGTTTCTTTTAAGGCATATACAGAACAAAAAATAAGCTCGCATATTTATTACCGCCTGCAGGAATTAAAACCTTTCAGCGCTATTTTAAAATGGTATTACAGGTATGCGGATGATCTTAACAATATCTTCATCAGGCCTGCCGCATTCAGCAATTATGCGCCGAAAATTTATTTTGAACTGGTGCGCACACAAAGCGGTTTGCTGCGCATGCTGGTATTGATAAATATCAATGAAGCATATTTTCCGATTACTGATTTTACAAGACGTGCTTTTTTATTGCAAAGCAAAAATGAGTTCTTTCTGTTATCACCAAAAGATGTGGATATATTGAATAAATATCCACAGGGTTATATGGATGTGCCACCTGAAAAGGAAGCAGATTTTTTATGGCATACCGTTGAGCCGCTTTCAAAAAATTATGCTGTAAACCGTGATGTATTACTCGAAGATACGGTTGCTGATACAAGCCTTCAGCCAAAGATTTATTTGGGCGAACTGAATAACAGTTTCCTGATGATAACCACTAAATGGCAATACGGTGAATTTGAAATTGATGATGAGCCGGGTGATATGTTTACGACGGTAGCAGATGGAAAACGATACACGGTAAAAAGAGATGTTGCTGCAGAAAATGAAATGAAAGCATTTTTATGTGGCCTGCATGAAAAATTTCCGAAGCAGAGAAATGGATATTATTACTTGCCTTTTGATGAAGCGGAAAAGAAACAATGGTTTGTAAAATTTTATCGTAAGCTGATCGATAAGAATATTTCTGTGCATGGAATGGAGCAGCTAAGACATTTCCGTTACAATAAGCATGTGCCTGTTATCCATATTCATTTTGATGGCAAGGGTATAGACTGGTTTGATCTGCGTATTGAAATAAGTTATGGTGATCAGCAGGTATCGCTGGCCGATCTGCAGAAAGCTATCTTCAATAAACAATCATTTCTTTTATTAAAAGATGGAACCATTGGCGCTATACCTGAAGAATGGGCGCAGGAATATGGTATACTCTTTCGCATGGGGCAGGTGAAGAAAGATGCCATCAGGTTATCAGCATTGCATCATACTTTGCTTGATAATATAAAGGATGGCGAAGCCATTACAGCAAAGACCATCGCAAAAGAGTTTAAAGAAAAATGGCAGTGGCTGCAGCAACATACTGAACGTTTATATCACGTTCCCATAGAAATAAAAGCTTCACTGCGCGATTATCAGCAGGCAGGTTTTGAATGGCTTTGCCTGCTCGATGAAATGCAGTGGGGCGGCTGCCTGGCCGATGATATGGGACTTGGCAAAACATTGCAGGCTATAACATTTTTGCAGCATGTTTCCAATAAAAAAAAGAAGGAAACGCATTTGGTGGTTTGCCCAACTTCTTTGTTGTATAACTGGGAAAATGAATTAAAGAAATTTGCACCGGAACTTACCTGTTTTATTTATTACAAGGGCAACAGGAATTACGATGCGGATACTTTCAAACAATATAATATCGTGCTTACAACTTATGGTTGTGTGCGAAGTGATATAGACCAGTTGGAACAATTTAATTTTGGTTATATAATTTGCGATGAAAGCCATGTAATAAAAAACCCTGCTGCACAATTGTCAAAAGCTATCGTGCGGCTGAAGGCCCGTAACAGGATCGCATTAAGCGGAACGCCTGTTCAAAACAACACGTTTGATCTTTATACGCAAATGAACTTTATTAATCCTGGTTTGCTGGGGAACCGTGAATTTTTTAAATCTGAATTTTCGCAACCCATCGATAAATATGGTGATAAAGAAAAATCAGCGCAGCTTAAAAAAATAATCTATCCTTTTCTTTTGCGCAGAACAAAAGAGCAGGTGGCTAAAGACCTTCCTGCAAAAACAGAGATCACTTTGTGGTGTGAAATGGAAGAGGAGCAGCGGAAAATTTATGATGCGCTGAAACATTATTACCGCGAAAATTTGTTACAACGTATAGCTGAAGATGGCGTTGGCAGCAGCGCTGTGTATATATTGGAAGGCCTCACCAAATTAAGACAGGCATGTAATGCGCCGCAATTATTAAAAGGCTATAAAGATGTTACAAATGCATCTGTAAAACTTGAAGTTTTACTGAATGAACTGGAAGAAAATATTGGTGATCATAAAGTGCTTGTTTTTTCACAATTCACCGGCATGTTGCAGTTGGTTGCAGAAGCATTAAAAAAAGATTCCACTTTGTTTTTTTATCTCGATGGAAGCACGAAGGCAGAGCAACGGCAGGAACTTGTTCAGCAGTTTCAAACGACAGATGAAGCTAAAATATTTTTGATAAGTTTAAAGGCTGGTGGTATTGGCCTCACCTTAACCGCTGCAGATTATGT
>JAEWJV010000036.1 GCA_023386395.1 Bacteroidota bacterium | reverse complement strand
ATAAAAAAGAATAAGTATTATTAGCTACAGATGCATAAATAAATCTGTGTATCTGTAGCTAATAATTTTTCAGTTCATCATTTTGTTGTCAATAAAATACCGGCGAAAAAAAAGCAGCTCGTATTTTATTGAATTATTCCAGTAAACCCAGTTATGTTCACCAGGCCTTTCAATGTAATCATGATCAATTTTATTATCCAGTAATTTCTTATGGAGATCGCGGTTAACCTGTATGAAAAAATCATTTACGCCGCAATCAAATATCAGTTTAAGCTCATCATTTTGTAAAGAACCGGCAAGGTTCACCACAACGTTTTTATCCCACACATCTTTATTTGAAGCATAATCACCGAGGTATTTTTTAATATCCCAGTTATCGGGAAATGGCCTGAAATCAACGCCGCCACTCATGCTGCCTGCTGCACCAAAAATATCTCTGTGCTTTATAGCAAGATATAATGCGCCATGCCCGCCCATGCTCAAGCCCGTTATGGCACGGGCTTTACGCGAGGCAATGGTTCTGTAATTTGCATCAATATATTCAGGAATTTCAAGCGCAACATTGGTTTCATATTTCATGCTCGTATCTACCGGACTATCGAAATACCAACTGCCAAAAGCGCCATCAGGGCAAACAACTATAAAACCATTTTCATCAATTGCTTGTAATAAATCCGGTGCTTTCAAAACCCAGTCGCTGTAATTGCCACTATAACCGTGCAGCAAATAAACAACCGGCAAATGTGCAGTATCTGTTGCATATTTCGACGGCGTTATAACAATACACTTCACCTTTTTATACATGCTTTTACTGTAAATGGCAATAGTATCAACATTGGCTGCATTTACAAAAAAACAAGCCGTCATAAACAAAATGGCAAACAATATTTTCTTCATCTTTTATTTTTTAAAACAATATTTGACCTGTTGTTATTATATCGCAGGAACCGCAAAGATGCTGGTGCATGAATGTTGTAAAATCAATCTCAAAAAAATTTAATAAAAAGAAGCCGTCTTTTCAGACGGCTTCTTTTTATTATCCGGTAATTAATCCGGCAAATGATAAAATGCTTTTACTGCATTGTAATCTTTCCAGTCTGGCGGATGCACAACTGCATTACCTGAAACCCCGCCGGGAATTAGCACATACCTGTACTGATAATAAGCCACATTCCCGTCTGAAACTGTACTGGCATCTGCATTAGCATAAAGAAAAATATTATTGATCGTGAAAGAAGGCGTTATGCTGATGCCAGAATATATATCAAGAAAAGGCAGGAGCACAACGTTAGGTTCATCAGCGGTTCCAAAGTTGAAATAAACATGAATGTCACCACCATTAATTATATCGCTGGTAAGGCTTTCTGATGTTATGCCGGCATAAAAACCAATGGTGTCAATTACTTCACCATCATGAACTGTATCAGCATCGTAAGTAACATCAAGCCATCCTGAATAAATTACATTGGCTGTGCCGGTATCACCTTTCGCGCCCTGTTCGCCCTGGGCGCCGGTTTCTCCCGGAGGGCCTTGTTCGCCCTGCGGGCCTTCAGGGCCGGTTTTTGAGCAGGCTGTAAAAAATAAGCAGGCAGACAGGCATACAATCAGAAATGCATAAAATTTTCTGTTCATACAATAAGTAGTTTTAAATGTGAATAGGAAAAAGAAGGGCTTTCAATTAGTTTCTTTAAAAGTGAAAATACTAATTTATAATACAGAAAAATTTATTGGTACAAAAAATTGAGTTACATGCATAATGGGATTTAATCAAATAGCTGAAACAGCTTTTCAAAATATTCACATTAATAAATTAATGTCTTTACGGTTATTATCTTTAACGCATGCAAAAAAGTTTTTTCCTATCCATATTCTTACTAGCTGTACAAATATCCTTTTCACAAAACCTGGTTACTATTTTTGAAAAATCAAATGGCAAACAAAGTGCAACCTATTTTGAATGTATTGACTATTATAAACAGCTTGCAAAATCCTTTCCCACAATAAAAATATTAACAGGCGATACCACTGATGCCGGTTATCCTTTGCATGTTGTGTTATTTGCTGCTGATAAAAATTTTAATATCAATAACTGGCACCTGCAGCATAAGGTGGTTGTACTGGTTAATAACGGTATTCATCCCGGCGAACCGGATGGTATTGATGCAAGCATGCTGCTGCTGCGCAATCTTGCGCAAGGCAAAATAAAATTGCCCGGAAATGTAGTGCTGGCTGTCATTCCCGTTTATAATATTGGCGGAAGTTTAAACAGGGGCCCTTTTTCAAGGGTGAATCAAAATGGCCCGGAACAATATGGCTTTCGCGGCAATAGTCAAAACCTCGATCTTAACCGCGATTTTATAAAAGCAGATTCTAAAAATGCATTGGCTTTTGAAAAAATATTCCAGCAATTGAACCCTGATATTTTTATAGATAACCATGTAAGCGATGGCGCCGACTATCAGCACACAATGACATTGCTTACAACGCTGCATAACAAGCTTGGCGGTGAAATCGGTAATTTTCTGCACGATGTTTTTGAACCGGCGTTGTATAAAGGCATGCAGGAAAAGAACTGGGATATGTGCCCATATGTAAACTTTGAAGAAAGCAGTTTAAAGAACGGATGGGAAGCTTATTACGATGCGCCAAGGTATAGCACGGGTTATGCAGCTTTATTTGAAACGATAGCTTTTATGCCTGAAACACACATGCTGAAACCATATTCAGACCGTGTAAAAAGTGCTTACAGTTTTATGCAAACCGTGATTGAACAGGCTTCAAAATTTTCCGGTGATATTCTGGCAAAAAGGAAAGCTTCGCTTGACGCCGTTAAGCAACAAAAAGAATTTGCTTTAAGCTGGAAAGTTGATTCATCAAAGTTTGATAACATCATCTTTAAAGGTTATGATACTTCTATGACGATAAGCGATGTTACCGGCCTGCCACGTTATTATTACAATCATTCAAAACCATTTGAAAAGGAAATAAAGTTTTACGATTATTTCATTCCATCTGTATCTGCACAAAAACCAAAAGCATACATTATTCCGCAGGGCTGGCATGATGCAATAAACCGGTTAAAACTGAATAATGTTATTATGCAGCAGCTAAAAAAAGATACTGTAATTAACGTTGAATATTATAAAATAGATGATTATAAAACTATGCCGAAAGCTTATGAAAAGCATCACCGCAATTATAATACCCGGTTAAGCATCTATAACGATACCGTCCATTTTTTAAAAGGTGATTATATAATTTATACCGGGCAAAATGCAGACAGGTATGTTGTTGAAACATTGGAGCCATTGGGTGATGACAGTTTCTTTTCCTGGAATTTTTTTGATGCGGCACTTCAACGCAAGGAATATTACAGCGATTACCGCTGGGAAGATGTTGCGGCAGCTTATTTAAAACAACATCCTGCAATACGCAAGCAACTGGAAGATAAAAAGAAAACAGATGCTGCATTTGCAGCATCCGCACAGCAGCAATTATATTTCGTTTACACGCACTCGCCATATAGCGAACCAGGCTATATGAGGATACCGGTATTTAGAATTATTTCGAAATAAATTATTTAATACGCTTATCGTTTACTCGCAATTAACAAATTCAAATCAGTAAACTTTAAATCGAAGCGCTGGCTGATATACAAGTCGGTAAGATGGCCCCGGTACATATAGACACCGTTGCGCAGGTTAAAATCATGCCATACCATTTCTTCTATGCCGCCTGCATCACCGGCTTCCAGTAATAAAGGCATGAGCACATTGCTGATGGCATGACTGGCAGTGCGGGCATAACCGCTTGGAATGTTTGGTACGCAATAATGTATTACACCATGCTTTACAAATGTGGGGTGCTGATGTGTGGTAATTTCACTGGTTTCAAAGCAGCCGCCACGGTCAATGCTCACGTCGATAATAACGCTGCCATAGCGCATATTTTCCACCATTTCTTCCGTAACCACAATCGGGCTTCTGCCACCCTGGTTGGTTAAAGCGCCAACAGCTACTTCGCATGTTTTTAATTGTTTGGCAAGAATACGGGGTTCTAAAACACTCGTCCAGGTACGAACACCAAGATTGTTTTGCAAACGTTTTAAACGGTAAACATTATTATCAAAAACCTTTACAGATGCGCCCATAGCCAACGCTGTTCTTGTGGCAAATTCGCCCACAACACCGGCGCCGATAATGATAACTTTTGTGGGCGGAATACCACTGATGCCACCCAATAAAACGCCCCTGCCCTTTTCACGGCTGCCGAGATACTGGCCTGCAATCAGCATGGCTGCGCTGCCGGCAATTTCACTCATGCAGCGAACGATAGGAAAATTACCACTACCATCTTTCAGGTTTTCAAAACCAAGTGCCGTAATCTTTTTCTCCATCATTTTTTCAACCAGTTCTTTCTTAAGCATAGAAAGATGAATGGGCGAAATAATGGTTTGGTTATGATGCAAAAAAGGAAGGTCTTCTTCCATTACGGGGGCACTTTTAATAACCATAGGCGCTTTATAAACATCCTTCCTTTTTAAAGCTATTTCTGCGCCGGCTTCACTAAAATCGCTGTCGGAATAATTACTGCCTTCGCCTGCTTTGGTTTCTACAATTACATGATGGCCGTTACTTACCAGCACATTAATGGCTTCGGGAATAAGCGCTACGCGGTTTTCCTGCAATACCATTTCCTTGGGAATGCCTATGGTTAACTTTGCGCTTTGCGGTTTTATGTCTAATGTTTCTTCTTGTGTTTCAAAACTGAAACCGGTGCTGATGATTGGCTTCGTAGTTGCCATGCTTTAAATTAATTGGGGCTATAAAAATAATATTAAGTTAGAATAGTTGCTAAAGAAATACAAGCTTACGCACTTTATTATCAATCGCTTCTAATGAAATGTGCAATGTATCTTCCGGCAAAAGCTCCGGAAATTTCTCGGGCCATTCAATAAAACAATAATGGCCACTTTCAATACAATCTTCGCAACCTGCCTGCACAGCTTCCGTTTCATCTTTCATGCGATAGCCGTCAATATGAAATATCGTTCCGGCAACAGGGCTTGTATATTCATTTATGATGGCAAAAGTCGGGCTGCTTACGGCATCTTTCACCTGCAGTACTTCACACAATGCATGAATAAGCGTTGTTTTACCACTGCCCATTGCCGCATGAAATGCCCATATTTTTTTTAAACTGTACTCATTCCATAATTGCCAGGCAACAGTTTTTATTTCCGATATATTATATGTTAGTTGCTTCAATGTTTTTTATTTGTTCAAAAGTTATTTCCCATTCCTAATTCCTAATTACAAATCCCTTATTTCCTAATCCGTTCAACCAATCAACTAACCATCCAATCAACTTCCCTGAAGCTTCTCATTCTCCCTGTGCCTCGTTGCATCGCGAATATTCTTTTTTTCAAAATTCTTTTGCAGGGCATCTGTAAGGTTAACACCGGTTTGATTAGCCAGGCAAAGCAACACCCATAGCACATCGGCCATTTCATCACTTAACGATTTGTTTTTATCGGATTCCTTAAAAGATTGCTCGCCATAAGTACGCACCATCAATCTTGATAATTCGCCCACTTCTTCCATTAAAATGCCAAGATTGGTAAGTTCACTGAAATAACGAACGCCGGTTGTTTTTATCCATGCATCTACATCCTGCTGCGCCTGCTGTATAGTCATGCTGATTGAATTAAGTTAGATAAAGGCAGCAAAAATAAACTTATGTACTTATCAATGGCCTGTTTTCCCTCTTAACCTGTATTTCTTTAATTCCTTAATACGGCTTTGGATAAAGAATAAAATAATCAGCCCAATTACACCGAAAGAGCAATCTATCAATATGTGAAAGAAAGGAATGCCTCTTATGCTGCCTGCAATAAATGCAAGCGGGAATATACAAATACAGGTAATGATAGCCCATTGAATAATCCACCTGTTGCGCACGGGATGCTGGTAAACACCGATAAATAGAACGGCAATTACAATATGTGCAAAAGCAAGCCAGTCGAACCCATAGAAAATAAAAGGATATTCTTTTTGAGTTGCTTCCAAACCTGTTACCACTTTTAAAAGCCATTGCTGTATAATGGAACCCTCTTCAAAAAAGTTGATGCTTAGTAAAAATTTTAATTCGGCTATTAAGGGGAAAACCGTTATGCCGCTTAGTAAAAGCACAATTATGAAAACGATTATGAGGATGCGGATTTGTGTAAACAGTTTTGACATGGCAGGCAATAGATTTATATATCAAAGTAAATGCACAGCAGCCCATATAAACAAAAAACCCCGCCGGGAAACGGTGGCGGGATCTTTTGTATTTCATTATCTTTTTAAAGAAGCTCTGTTGTGCAGATTATTTAACTTCTACATCAGCACCTGCTTCTTTCAATTTAGCTGCGATTTCTTCTGCTTCAGCTTTAGCAGCACCTTCTTTTACAGGTTTCGGAGCGCCATCAACTAAATCTTTAGCTTCTTTCAGGCCAAGACCAGTTAAGTCTTTCACGATTTTTACAACCTGTAATTTGTTAGCGCCACCGCTTTTCAGAATTACATCAAAAGCTGTTTTTTCTTCAGCAGCAGGAGCAGCAGCACCGCCTGCAGCAGGACCAGCTACAGCTACTGCAGCAGCCGCAGGTTCAATACCGTACTCTTCTTTAAGAATTTTTGCTAATTCATTCACCTCTTTTACGGTGAGGTTAACCAGTTGTTCTGCAAATGCTTTTAAATCTGCCATGGTTTCAAATTTTTGCCGCCTTCATTGCCTGAGCTCCGGCGGTAGTTATTAAAAAAACTTGTGTGTTATCCCTTCAGGCGGGGATAATATGTTGATTGGCTGACTGGTTGATTACGTTGATTGGTTTTACAAATCAGCGTAATCAATTTATCAACTAATTTGCTCTTTCTTCCAGCGCTTTTACAAGGCTTGCAAGTTTGCCACCAGCATTTAAGCCGCTGATAACATTCTTGGCAGGTGATTGCAACAAGCCAATGATTTCGCCAATAAGATCGTTCTTGCTTTTAAGCGTTTTTAATGTTTCAAGCTGATCATTGCCTACAAAAACATCGCTGTCAATATAAGCTGCTTTCAAAACAGGTTTATCTGTTTTGCCTTCTGTGCGGAAGGTGCTGATGATCAATGCCGGCTCTTTCGCATTTTCGCTGAACATTAAAGCGGTAACGCCATTCAGGCTTTCAAACATGCCGGAATATCTTTCGGCATCAATGCTTTCAAGCGCCTTTTTAATCAATGTGTTTTTAGCCACTTTCATTTCAACATTCTTATTGAAACAAATGCGGCGCAGCTTGCCAATCTGGCCAACTGATAATGCTTCCGTGTTGGTAACATAGAAGTTATTATATTGATTGAATTTCTCTTTAAGAGCTTCAATTACTTCGTTTTTTTGATCCTTATTCATAAAGAATATCTTTTTATGCTTTACCTTTTTTAGAGATGCGGCTTAGTGAACAGATTTTGTATCAACAGTTATACCCGGGCTCATGGAGCTGGCAACACTTACGCCTTTCAGGTAAATGCCTTTAGCTGTTGTTGGTTTTAATTTGATAATGGTATTGATCAGTTCCTGGCCATTCGCAGCTAACTTTTCAGGGGTGAAAGATACGCGGCCGATAGAAGCATGAACAATGCCTGCCTTATCAACCTTGAAAGCTATCTTGCCGCCTTTTACTTCATTTACTGCGGCTGCCACATCGTTTGTAACGGTGCCTGTTTTAGGGTTCGGCATAAGATTGCGCGGTCCTAAAATTTTACCAAGTTTACCAATCTTGGGCATAACTGATGGTGTGGCGATGATAACGTCAACATCCGTCCAGCCACCTTCAATTTTCTGAACAAATTCATCCAAGCCAACAAAATCAGCACCTCCACATTTTGCATCTGCTTCTTTATCGGGCGGGCATAAAACCAATACTTTTTTTGTTTTACCGGTACCGTGCGGTAAGCTTACGGTGCCACGAACCTGCTGGTCTGCTTTTTTAGGATCAACACCTAAACGAATATGCAGGTCAACAGAAGCATCAAACTTCGCTGTATTCACTTCTTTTACCAGCGCAGATGCATCTTTTAAGGTGTATAATTTATTCTTATCAACCTTTCCTTCTACTTGTTTTCTTTTTTTAGAAAGCTTTGCCATTGTAATAAGTTTAGTGTGTGATTAATTGTTCCAGGGTGCTGTGCCTTCAACATTTAAACCCATGCTGCGGGCAGTACCGGCAACCATTTTCATTGCGCTCTCAACGGTGAAGCAATTGAGATCGGGCATCTTATCTTTGGCAATAGCCTCAATTTGATCCCAGGTTACTTTACCCACCTTATTACGGTTACTTTCTTTGGAACCTTTCTGAATTTTGGCAGCTTCCATTAATTGAATTGAAGCGGGAGGAGTTTTGATAACAAAGTCAAAAGACTTATCGGTGTAAACAGTAATTAAAACAGGAAGCACTTTTCCTATTTTATCCTGTGTGCGGGCATTGAACTGTTTGCAGAATTCCATGATGTTCACACCCTTAGAGCCAAGCGCAGGACCTACCGGAGGTGCAGGGTTTGCCTGACCGCCTTTTACCTGCAGCTTTACAAAGCCGGAGATTTCTTTAGCCATTTTAATAATTTTTATTGGTTCAAACGTCTCGCCTGCAGTGTGCGGGTTCGACTCCCAAGTTTATCCCGGCGCTAACCGGGAAATATTCTAAAAGAACTTTTGGGGCGGCAAAGGTAAGGGAAAGAAGGGAAAGTCAAAAGTAAAAATTTAAAAGTATAGTCAAGCTGGATCCAATTTATACAACTTCTTCAATTGTTGTAAAGTATTTTTTTAGGCTTCATCGTGATTTAGGGAATTTAGTAAAAATCGTTCGGGGTTAAAATTTAAATACAACCAAAAACATCAGAAATAGATTTGAAAAATAAATGAATACATGAAATGTCAGAAATAGTGAATATAGTCGGTGCTTCAAGTTTATTGTGGCCAGTATGCTGGCTCATTAATGAGATATCAGAAAGAAAATTCTGTAAAAATGCAGGAAAAGAGGCAAATCAAAATTACAGGGCACTTCAAAAAGCGAAGAGGAAAAAATGAATGTATTCAATTCATATAATGTCAATCCTTCACACTCTTATGCTTCTCGTAAAATCTTTTCCATCTTCCTGCCCTTTGCCAGTTCGTCCACCAGTTTATCCAGGTATCGTGCCTTTTGCGTTAAAGGATTTTCAATTTCCTCTACACGATACCCGCAAATTACCCCCGTTATAAGTTTTGCATTAGGATTGAGCGAAGCCTGCTGAAAGAATGTTTCAAATGTTACTTTGTCATTTATTAGCTGCTGTAACTTCTTATTATTAAAACCGGTTAACCATTCTATAACCTGGTCTAACTCTTCTTTTGTTCTGCCCTTCCTCTCCACTTTGGCGATATACAAGGGATAAACCGAGGCAAATATCATTTTTGCAATACGCTGGTCATGTGTTGCGGTTGTATTCATGGTTTGTGTTTTAGTGCTATCATTCATGTTATTCCTGAATAGTTCAAAGTTCATAACTTTCATCAAATATTGCAACGAATAGTAAAATTAAAACTCCGGATGCCGAGGGATAAAAGACAAAAGCGCGATTTGCATGCACTCGACGAAAATGGAATGATATTGTGCAATCCACGCGATAAGGAAGCTTCGCTACGCGCCCATACAGAAGGCATTGCTACCGATAACCGGAAAGCAGTAACCTGTCGAAAATGCCTTTCGCTGATCCATAAGCGTAATAAGGCCTGAATCCTGTAATTTTTAAAAAAACATCAACCCTGCTGACATAGGGTTGTCAATAAGCGGTTTCATTTTTACATCAGGTATAAATTTTTTTGTAAACTAAACATTCAACATTATGAATCTTGTTTCTGTTAGAATAATTACGGCTGATATTAAACGCCTGGTGAAATTTTATGAACAAGTAACCGGTGTTACACCTGTACAATACACCGAAGATTTTGCCGAACTAAAGACACCAACAGCCACCTTAGCTATTGGCAGCACCAATACCCTGCAATTTTTTGGTGGTGATGAAGTTGCGAAAGCGGCTCGAAACCGTACAGCGATTATCGAATTCAGGGTTGCAGATGCAGATAAAGATTACGAAAGGCTGGCAGGTTTTCTTCAGCCTTATATTGTACAAAAACCCACAACAATGCCCTGGGGAAACAGGTCGCTTTTATTTCGGGACCCGGATGGCAACCTGGTTAATTTCTTTGCGCCTGTTTCAGATGATGCAATAAAGAAATTTGATGCAGGGAAGTAACAAAAATTGCAAGAGAAAAGTTTCCCGTTGATGCTGTCATCAATAAAAGGTCTATAAACTGATGGGGGTACACGCTTGTTTAAACATTTAAAAACAAGCATAATACAATTCTTAAATTGATATTTTTACGCCCTTACTAACAAACGAAGTATGGCATCAGGCTTTTTTGCAATTTTAGATGATATAGGCGCTTTAATGGATGATGTAGCCGTGGCAAGCAAAGTGGCTACCGGCAAAACAGCAGGAATATTAGGCGACGACCTGGCGGTGAATGCAGAAAAAGCTACCGGCTTCCTGTCTTCAAGGGAATTACCGGTATTATGGGCTATTACAAAAGGTTCGCTGCTTAATAAGGCTATTATAATACCCATAGCTTTATTATTGAACATCTTTCTTCCCGCGGCCATCAAAGTTATATTGGTTTTGGGGGGCTTTTACCTGGCTTATGAAGGCGTTGAAAAAATCATCGAATTCCTTTTTCACCGCGCTAAAAAAGGCCAGGAA